>NZ_KZ819083.1:0-163201 GCF_003115855.1 Brenneria corticis | reverse complement strand
AACAAGAACCCCACGGAAAATGTGGGGTTCGTCAGCAATCTGAAAGGCCTCCGTAAGGAGGCCTTTGCAGTAACGCTTATTTCATCAAACTGTATGTAGGGTACAGCGGGCGTCGTTATATAAGGTGCCACTGCCTGCGTGACGGTAGTTTTCTGACGCTGATGAAATCTTGTTGTTTGCTGCTTTTTCCCGCTCAAGGGCTGGACTGCAAAGCCGCCAACAAATTGTGGCGACATCCTAGCAGCCGCGAGAAGGGAAAAATATCTGCTGGCGCACAATTTTGCATAAAAGCCGCAGCGGGATGCCTTTACCCTAGGCTGTAATGGGTTAACCGCGTCGATTACCGATAATAACGCAGCGGTTTTTGTTGGAAATGACGCCATATCCACACCGCCGCGACGGCCAGCAACAGCCAGGGCAGCACTTTGATGGCCATCACGAACAGCCCGCCGATCAGCATAAAAAAGGCGGCGACAAACAGAGCGGCGATAACCCCCAGCAATGACACTCCGGTCGCCATCAGCATGATAAAAAAACCAATAACGAAGAAAATTTCCAACATGGTGCGCTCCTGTTGCGGCTGAATGTGCTGTGCACGGGATTAATCCTGATGTATCGGCAACGGTGGCGTGATTGTCGTCGGTTGCCGCATCAAGGTTATGCCATAAGGTATAACAAGAATCGTGCCAGGTTGTGTTGCTGATAACTCACTGATTTATCAGCAGCAGATAAAGAAGGATGTGTTTGGTGTTAGTCAAAAAGACTAACTATTGGTCTTTTCAGCGTGTGGAATGGTTAACCAGCGCCAGCGCTTGCTCAACCACGGCGGCATCCGCCCCCGGTTTGTGCGCGTTTTCACTCAGGTAGCGCCGCCACTGGCGCGCGCCGGTCACACCCTGAAACAGGCCCAGCATATGGCGGGTGATATGGCCCAGCGCTGCGCCTTGGGATAATTCGCGCTCGATATAGGGATACATGGCCTGGACCGCCGCGACCAGATCCGGGCCGGCGGCCGGCGCGCCGAACAGTTCAGCATCCACCTGCGCCAGGAGGCCGGGGTTGTGGTAGGCTTCGCGCCCCATCATCACGCCGTCCAGATGTTGCAGGTGGATTTTGGCTTCTTCCAGCGTTTTGACGCCGCCGTTAATGGCGATAGTCAGCGCGGGAAAGTCGCGTTTCAGTTGATAAACCCGCGGGTAATCCAACGGCGGAATTTCGCGGTTCTCTTTCGGGCTCAGGCCGGAGAGCCAGGCTTTGCGCGCATGCACGATAAAGGTGTCGCAGCCGCCGCGTTCGGCGACGGTGTGGATAAAGTCGCACAGAAATTCATAGCTGTCGCGATCGTCAATGCCGATGCGGGTTTTCACCGTCACCGGGATGGCGACCCGATCTTTCATCGCCTTGACGCAGTCCGCCACCAGCGCGGCTTCCCCCATCAGACAGGCGCCGAAACGGCCGTTTTGCACCCGATCGGACGGACAGCCGACATTCAGGTTCACCTCGTCATAGCCGCGCTGTTCCGCCAGTTGCGCGCAGTGCGCCAGCGCCTCGGGAGCGCTGCCCCCCAGCTGCAGCGCCAGCGGATGCTCTTCCTCGCTGTAGGCCAGATAATCCCCTTTGCCGTGAATAATGGCGCCGGTGGTGACCATTTCGGTATACAGCAGAGCGTTGCGGGTCAACTGACGCAGAAAATAACGGCAGTGGCGATCCGTCCAGTCGAGCATCGGCGCGACGGAGAAGCGGTGAGGGGGGTATTTCTGCGGGTTATCAGTGTTTATGCTTGTTTTTACTGATTTTTCCGTGGCTATATTTTCGTGCATTTTTATCATTTTGGCGTATTGACGCTTTGTCAGCCCCCATATTTATGGGGACCTGAAAAGCGAAAAAATTAATATGGCATACTATAGCATAGAGATGGGTTAGCGCGCCGATGGCACCGTTGTACTGTCGGCGTGAAAGAAAAGGGTAAGTACGTTTACCGTGAAAATAAAAGATTCGGCAAACAGATAAAAGAAATTTTAGTGCATTCTGTAATTACATGAAGGCCAGCGTAGTGGCCTCGTATCATGCCGCAACAAGTTTGCGCAAGGTTGACGTGTCAACGGTCTGCTGAGCTATCCAAAGACTGTAATTGTCCTGAAGGTTTAGCCAAAACTTCGCCGAACTACCCAGAACGGTGGATAGCTTCACTGCCATTTCGGGACTGATAGCGGCATTGCCCGCAACAAGACGTTGCACGGTAGAAGGCGCTACACCGAGCGCCCTGGCTAGTTCTCTGATGCCTACGCCCAATTCTTCTAGGGTTTCGGCAATGATTTCCCCCGGATGCGGGGGATTATGCATAGTCATCAGTGGTAATCCTCATAATTAACGATATAGGCATTCCCATCGATAAATTCAAATGTAATGCGCCAGTTCCCTGTAACTGTTATGGACCATTGCCCTTTTTTGTCCCCGGTTAACGGGTGGAGACTGTAGCCAGGGCGGTCAATATCCTTTATCTCTTCCGCTGCATCAATGACCGCGAGACGAAGCCTGATTTTCCCCGCCTGTTTTGCGTCTATTCCTGAAGTGGAGCCTTTTTCGAAGAACTGACGCAACCCTTTGTGCTTGAAACTTTTAATCATTAATAGCTTTCCTGCTCCCGCGCCTGCGAAACATTATATCGGTTGTTGCGTGATGCGCAACGCTTGTTTATATATTAATTAACATGGAGCAGTAGGCTTGCCGCATTACGGCTAAGGCCGCAACACCTGCCGCAGGCGCTCGGGCACGCTTTGCGCATACCGTTTCAGCTCGGCGATAAAGGTATCCACCAGCGCCGATGCTGGGCGGTGCAGCGGGCGAATCAGGCTGACGGTAAAGGGCACCTCGATACTGAACGCGCGCACCACCACACCTGAGGCGGCGTAGTCCAGCGCGGTCAGCGGATTGACGATGGAGACGCCGGCGCCGGCGCGCACCATGGCGCACACCGACGCCGCGCTGTGGGTTTCCAGTACCATTTGACGAGCGACGCCTTCCTCCTGAAACAACTTATCCAACAATTGACGATAGCTATCGGCGCTCGACAGGCTGATAAAAGGTTCCGCGGCGAAATCGGTTGGGGTGAGCACATTTTTAGCCGCCAGAGGATGGCGGGCCGGCAGGACGCACACTTCATTAAGCATCATCAGGGTCTGACGTTCGGTCCCGGCCGGGGTAACGCTGTTTTCGGTCAGCCCCAGATCGTGGCGCTGGGCGGAGAGCCACTCCTCCAGCAGCGGCGACTCCTGCGGGATGATGTGCAGATTAAGCGACGGATAGCGGCTAAGCAGCGGTTTACAGACTTCCGGCAGCAGCGATTGGGAAAATACCGGCAGACAGGCGACCGATAGCTGCGCCTGCTGAAAACGGCGGATATCGCCCGCGGCGTTGATAATCCGCTCCAGCCCGTAATAGGAGCGCTGCACTTCCTCAAATAGCTGTAGACCCTGCGCGGTGGGATAAAGCCGTCCGCGCTGGCGTTCGAACAGCGTCATCTGAATCAGTTTTTCAAACCGCGCCAGTTCGCGGCTCACCGTCGGCTGCGAGGTGTTCAGCAGCGCGGCGGCCTCCGTCAGATTGCCGGTGGTCATTACCGCATGGAAAATCTCGATATGTCTCAGTGATACGGCCGCCATCGTGGATCCTGTTTGGGTAACCTGGTATATCAAAAATGAATAGAGTAACCATATATGGATATTTTATTACCAAACGGGCCATCGGCATAATACAAACATTCGCTAAATGGTCATTTTTTGCTTCAGGTAAACGTTATGCCGCACGATTTGAATGACGCCACGCACGCGCTCAACGCGCAAAGCCTGCGCGAACTGCCGGCGCGCTTCGGCTGCCCGGTGTGGGCGTATGATGCGCAAACCATCATCGAGCGTATCGCCAGGCTGCGCCGCTTCGATACCATTCGCTTTGCGCAGAAGGCCTGTTCCAATACGCATATTTTGCGCCTGATGCGTCAGCAGGGCGTCAAGGTGGATTCGGTATCGCTGGGGGAGATTGAGCGCGCGCTGGTGGCGGGTTTTGTGCCGGGCACCGACGATCATGAGATCGTCTTTACCGCCGACCTGCTGGATCGTCCGACATTACAGCGGGTGACGGAGCTGAAGATCCCGGTCAACGCGGGGTCGGTGGATATGCTGGAACAGCTGGGCCGCGAGTCGCCGGGGCATGCGGTGTGGCTGCGGGTCAACCCCGGTTTCGGCCACGGCCATAGCCAGAAAACCAATACCGGCGGCGAGAACAGCAAGCACGGCATCTGGTACGGCGATCTGCCGCAGGCGCTGGCGCAGATCCGGCGTTACCAGCTGAAGCTGGTGGGCATACATATGCATATCGGTTCCGGGGTGGATTACGGCCATCTGGAACAGGTGTGCGACGCCATGGTGCGTCAGGTGATCGCGCTGGGCCACGATATTGAGGCGATCTCGGCCGGCGGCGGCTTATCCATTCCCTACCGCGACGGCGAAGAATCCATTAATACCGAACATTACTACGGGCTGTGGAATGCCGCCCGCGAGAAAATCGCCGCCCATCTGGGGCATCCGGTGACGCTGGAAATCGAGCCGGGACGCTTTCTGGTGGCCGAATCCGGCGTGCTGGTGGCGGAAGTGCGCGCGGTGAAGGATATGGGCGGCCGTCACTTTGTGCTGGTGGACGCCGGTTTCAACGACCTGATGCGTCCGGCGATGTACGGCAGCTATCACCATATATCCCTGCTGCCGGGGGACGGCCGCGATATCGGTCAGGCGCCGCTGCGCGACAGCGTGATTGCCGGGCCGCTGTGCGAATCCGGCGATGTCTTTACCCAGCAGGCGGGAGGCGGCGTGGAAACCATCGCGCTGCCGCAGGCGCAGGTGGGGGATTATCTGGTGTTCCACGATACCGGCGCTTACGGGGCGTCCATGTCCTCCAACTACAATAGCCGTCCGCTGCTGCCGGAAGTGTTGTTCGAACAGGGAAAACCGCGGCTGATCCGCCGCCGCCAGACGCTGGAAGAACTGCTGGCGCTGGAATTGGTTTAAAAACGCTTTGCCCTCAACCGGGGAGTGTTTGACACTCCTCGTACTATTGGATACCGTGCTGAAATGATTGCCAACCACCCCGATCGCGACCAGATTCGCCTGGAAAATGTGCTTACCGCGCTAGGTAACCCGCTACGCCTCGCCGTACTGCGGGTGCTGGCCGACGGCGGCGAATACTCCTGCGGCTCGGTGCTGCAGGGTATCTCTAAGTCAACCCTGACTCACCACTGGCGGGTGCTGCGCGACAGCGGCGTGATCTGGCAGCGTCCCTACGGGCGCGAGAATCTGCTGTCGCTGCGCCGCGAGGATCTGGACGCGCGCTTTCCCGGCCTGCTCGATGCCCTGCTGGGCGCGGTCGAGTACGATCCCGCCACCGCCGAAGCGACGGCGAAAAACCCGCCGCCATCCCAGACCTACGACCCTCGGTAACCCAGCATATTTATTTGACGTCAACATCCCTAATATAGCGCGCTTGCAGCCGCGGTCCGTCAGCCAGGGCGGGCGAACATTTCACGCCGCAGCAGCACAATCTCTTCCGCCAGATCGTGGCATAGCATGGCGGTCATCAGATGATCCTGCGCATGAACCATAATCAGGTTAACCGGTACTTTTCCTTCCCCCTCATCCAGCCCGATAAGCTGCGTCTGAACGCGGTGCGCCGCCCGGGCCGCTTCCCGCGAGGCGGCGAGTAAATCATCCGCCTGCCGCCAATCCCGCTGGCGGGAGGCCTGGATGGCCATCATGGCATTTGAACGCGCCTCGCCGGCGTTAATCAGCAGTTCCATGACCGTTTGCTCCATGTCAATCATCCACGCTTTCCCGCTGTCCTGGGTCATGAAAACCTCCTCATGGTGTGCGGTAATATTTTAGTGGTATGCCAAAAATCATATTTGGCAGCATATTGGAATTCTAATATTGCCTTGTGAGAATGATGTCACAGAAAATAATTTCGTTATGAACGATTTTTGGTATGCCAAACGCCAAAGCGCCGTACTTGAATTGACTCTGTGCGTAACGGCCATCTGCGGGTTTTTCAAACTCGACATAAAAACACGACGATTAAAGGGTGGTGTTATGTCATTCAAGGATCAACTGATTGATTCATTAGGATCCTTTGCCAATAAATTTAATAGCCTGCGCTATATTATGGCAATTAAGGCATCCTTTATTACGCTGATGCCGGTGATTATCGTCGGCGCTTTTTCCGTGCTGATTTCCAACATGGTGCTCGATCCTAAAAACGGTCTGGCAAGTTTTGCCATGTTTTCGTTTTTAGCGGAATTAAAGCCGATCATGAGCGGCATTAACTACGCCACGCTGAGCTTTCTGACCATCGGCGCGGTATTTCTGATCGGTATTGAACTGGGACGGATTAACGGTTCGCGCAGTCTGTTTCCCGGTCTGCTGGCGGTGATTTGCTTTATCGCCGTGACGCCCACTACTATCGAAATGGCGGTGGACGGCGAGATGCAGGTGGTCAAAGACGTGCTGGCCAAACAGTTCTCCGATACCAAGAGCCTGTTTCTAGGCATGTTTATCGCCATTCTATCGGTAGAAATGTACACCCAACTGGAGCGGGTGGAATGGTTGCGCATTAAAATGCCGGACAGCGTACCGCCTAACGTTTCCGCCTCGTTCTCGGCGCTGTTCCCGTCGATCATTACCGTGGTCGCCATCGCCACTTTCGGCTTTGTCTTCCATCGCATCACCGGGATGTATCTGTATGACGCGGTGTATCAGGTGGTGCAACAACCGCTGGAATCAGTGGTGCAGAGCTTGCCCGGCTTGCTGGTGCTGATGTTTGTCGCGCAGCTGTTCTGGGTGATCGGCATTCACGGCAATCAGATGATTAAACCAATTCGCGAACCGCTGCTGCTGGGGGCGATTGCCGTCAATATGACCGCCTTTGAACAGGGGCTGGAGATCCCGAACATCATTACCATGCCGTTCTGGGATGTGTATATGAGCATCGGTGGTTCCGGGTTGACCATCGGCCTGCTGCTGGCGGTGATGATTGCCTCAAAACGCAAAGAGATGAAAGAGATCGCCAAAATTTCCTTCGGTCCCTGCGTGTTCAATATCAATGAGCCGGTTATTTTTGGCATGCCAATTATGCTCAATCCGATTCTGGCCATTCCTTTCATTATCACTCCGCTGGTGACCGGAACCATCGGTTATTTCGCCACCAGTATGGGATTTGCCGGCAAAGCGGTGGTGATGGTGCCGTGGACCACGCCGCCGATTGTCAACGCCTGGCTGTCCACCGCCGGTTCGATGGGGGCGGTGGCGACGCAGATTGTGTGCATCATCGTCGCCACCCTGATTTACCTGCCGTTTGTCAAAGTGGCTTCCCGTCGCGCCGATCTGGTACAACTCGAAGCGGAAAAACTGGCCGCGGCAGAAAAAACCACAGACGATAAGAGAGGTCGGTCATGAGCAACGTTTCATTAACCATTCCGCCCGATTTTATTTTGGGCGCCGCCGCTTCCGCCTGGCAGACCGAAGGGTGGGGCGGTAAAAAAGAGGGGCAAGATTCCTATCTGGATCTCTGGTACAAACAGGATCGCCAAGTGTGGCACAACGGTTACGGTCCGGCAAAAGCCACGGATTTTTTTAACCGCTATCGCGAAGATGTGGCCCTGATGAAGCAGGCCGGGCTGACGCATTTCCGCACTTCGATCAACTGGTCGCGCTTTATGCTGGACTATGAAAAAGGGATCGTGGACGAGGAATACGCCGCCTATGTCGATAATCTGCTGGATGAGCTGCATCGGCAGGGGATTGAACCCATGCTCTGTCTGGAGCATTACGAATTGCCGGCCTATCTGCTGGAAAAGTATCAGGGATGGACGTCGAAGCAGGTGGTGGAGTGGTTTGTGCAGTATGCCGAAGCCGTTTTTGCCCGCTATGCGGGCAAGGTGAAGCGCTGGTTTACCTTTAATGAACCGATTGTGGTGCAAACCCGGGTTTATCTGGACGCGCTACGTTACCCTTATGAACAGAACACCCACGCCTGGATGCAGTGGAACCATCATAAGAATCTGGCGACGGCCAAGGTGGTACGGCTATTCCGCCAACAAGGGTATCACCGGGACGGCGGTACGATAGGCGTAATCCTCAATCCGGAAGTGACCTATCCGCGTTCCAGTGTGGCGCACGATGTCGAGGCCGCGCGTCTGTATGACCTGTTTTATAACCGCGTTTTCCTCGATCCGATGCTGAAAGGGGAATATCCGGCGGAGCTGATTGAGTTATTGGCGCAACATCAGGTCCAGTGGGATTACACGGCGCAGGAACTGGCGATTATTCGTGACAACACCGTGGATGAAGTGGGGATCAACCTGTACTACCCCCACCGGGTCAAAGCCCCCAGCCGCGAGTGGAATAAGACCACCCCTTTCCACCCGGCGTATTATTACGAGCACTTTGAATTACCGGGCCGCAGGATGAATAAATCACGCGGCTGGGAAATCAACCCCAGAATCATCTACGACATGGCGCAGCGCATGACGCGGGAATATAACAATATGCCGTGGTTTGTCGCCGAAAACGGTATGGGCGTGGAAGATGAAGCCCGGTTCAAAGATGGCGGCGGGGTGATTCAGGATGATTACCGCATCGCCTTCGTGGCCGAACATTTGTACTGGACGCTGAAAGCCAGAGAGGAAGGGGCGAATTGTCAGGGATATATGCTGTGGGCCTTTACCGACAACGTTTCACCAATGAACGCGTTTAAAAACCGCTATGGCCTGATCGAGATCGACCTGGAGCAGGATCGGCTGCGGCGACCGAAAAAATCCGCCGGGTGGTTCCGCCGGCTAAGCGAAACGAGAACGCTGGAACTCACGCTGGACGATGAGGATAAATAGCGCGCTGTGTCACCAGAAAACCCGGGATATCACCATAAAAATGAGGTGCGGTTATGAAACGAATTGTACTGGCTTGTTCCGCTGGCATGTCCACTTCGCTGGTGGTGACCAAAATGGAACGGGAGGCGACGGCCCGCGGGCTTGATTTCAAGATTTATGCCATTGCGGAACAAGAGCTGCGCGATGAGCTTCAGGAGCACGGCAATGAGATCATTGCCGTGCTCCTGGGGCCGCAAGTGCGGTTTAAACTGAGTGAAAACAAAAAACTGACGGACGGTTATCACATCCCTATCGCAGTTATCGACTCTGTCGCCTATGGCACATTAAATGGGGGAAAAGTGCTCGATCAGGCGTTGAGTTTGGTAGACTAGGCGCATCAGACGTGGGCGATTAACATCGGGCGATGGCCGGCTAATAGGGTGAAAGCGTGGCGAAGGATGTGGTTCTACAAGACAAAAAGCAATATCAGGAAATAGGCGGCGATCTGCGGGAAAAAATTCGGTCAGGAGAATATCCCGTGGGATCGCGTCTTCCTCCTGAGCGGAATATTGCGGAAACCTATGGCGTCAGCCGGACCATTGTCCGTGAGGCGCTGCTGATGCTGGAGCTGGAAGGCACGGTGGATATTCGTCAGGGTTCCGGCGTGTACGTACTGCGCATCCCCGATGAGAACGACGCCGCGCGCAGTGAGAAATCCCATATCGGCGCGTTTGAAATGCTTCAGGCGCGGCAGTTGCTGGAAAGCAATATCGCCGCCTTCGCCGCCCGTATGGCCACCCGCGCGGACATCGAGAACCTGCGGCGGACGCTGGAGCAGGAACAAACGGCGATTGTGGGAAAAGACTATCGGGGCGACTACGATAAAATGTTCCATCTGCAAATCGCCGGGGCGACGCAAAATCAGATGCTGCTGGATACGGTCAGCCACATTTGGGCGTGCCGCGACGATAACGCCCTGTGGCAACAGCTCTATACCCATGTGGGCACACATGGCTACCGCCTGAAGTGGCTGGCGGATCATCAGGCCATTCTTGCCGCGCTACGCCGCCGGGATATTTCCGGCGCCTATCAGACGATGTGGCAACATCTGGAAAACGTCAAAAATACGCTGATGGAAATTTCCGACGCGGACGCGCCGGAGTTTGATGGCTACCTGTTCGACTCCGTGCCCATCTTCCAGGGCAAGCCGGTGTAAAAATGGAAAATTGCCGCGGTGCTTACAGGATACGGCAGAATTTTACAGTTCGTTGCACTTCTGGTAGATCTCTTTCGATTACACACTGGTGTACCCGGCGCGCTATCTTTAGAGTATCAAGTCCCAGAGGTATTGATTGGTGATAAATCGATGTGCTCTGTACATTGAACCATTTGATTACACCAACCTACGCGGATGCGTAGGTTTTTTTTGTCTGTAATTTAAGCTGAATTCATCAACCCAGCACCTGCTTTTCGCTCAGGAAATCAATAAATACCCGCACTTTCGGCAGCATATGACGGCTGCTCGGCCAGACGACGGAGAATTTTCCCGCGTCTTTCAGATAGGGCGCCAGTACCGATACCAGTTCCCCGGATGCCAGATAGTCCCGCACGATAAACTCCGGCACATAGGCAATGCCCAGCCCCTGCAACGCCGCCTGCAATAGCGATTCCAGATTGTTGCTGCTGAGCGCCAGCGGTAATGCCACCGGCGAGGTATCGTCGATATCCCACTCTTGCCATTGGCCGTTATTGGGAAAGCGGTAACGCAGGCAGGCGTGCTGTTGCAGCGCTTGCGGGGTCTGCGGGGGCGGGCGGTCGGCAAAATAGGCCGGACTGCCGACAATGACGAAGCGAAACGGCCCCAGCCGGCGTGACATCATTTGCGAACTGATAAGCTCGCCGCTGCGGATCGCAATATCAAAACCCTCATTAATCATATCCACCATGCGGTCGCTGAAATCGAGATCCAGTTCCACCTCGGGATAACGTTGCCGGAATTCAGGCAAATGAGGCAGCAGCATGCGGTAGCCAATCGCCGGGGCGGTGATGCGCAATTTGCCGCGCGGCACGGCGGAGATCCGCACCAGCTCCTGCTCGGCCTCCTCCAGTTGCGCCACGATATGTTGGCAGCGCTCGAAGAACAGCTGGCCTTCATCGGTCAGGCTGATGCGCCGGGTACTGCGATTGAACAAACGCACGTTGAGTTTTTCTTCCAGCCGCGCCACGCTTTTGCCGACCGCCGATGCGGAAATGCCTATCCGTTCGGCGGCGGCGACAAAGCTCTGACTCTGCGCCGCGCGCACAAACGCCACTAATCCGTTGAGACTATCCATCGCACTATCTTCCTTCCGCCTATTAGAGCTATTTAGTCCGCAATGAACGGAAATGAAGCCTGTTTTTGTTTAATTGAAGACATTTTATCATCTTTAGCACGAATTACTTTTCAGGGGAAAGCGATGAAGTCTTTATCTATCCGTGCGACGGGCAGCCTCCGCGTGTTGTTCACCGTGTGTCTGGCGTCGGTGATCCTGCCGCTCAATTTTGTCGGCGGCGCGGTGGCGACATCGGCAATCGCCCGTGAACTGGGTGGCGGCGCTCAGGCGCTGAGCTGGATCACCAACGCCTTTATGCTCAGTTTCGGCTGTACCCTGATGGCGGCCGGCGCGCTGGCGGATGAATTCGGCAGGAAGAAGGTGTTTATCGGCGGGGTGGCGCTGTTCGCGCTGTTTTCCTTATTGCAGGCGCTAAGCGGTAGCCTGATCGGGATTAACCTGTTGCGCGCGGCGCAGGGCATTGCCGCCGCCGCGGCATTGGCCGGGGGCTCCGCGGCGCTGGCTCAGGAGTTTACGGGACACTCGAGGACTCGGGCTTTCAGCCTGCTCGGCAGCAGCTTTGGCATCGGCCTGGCGTTCGGGCCGTTTCTTGCCGGGACGCTGATCGCCCATTGGGGCTGGCGTTCGGTGTTTTTTTTCATCGCGGCCGTCGCCCTGCTTTCCCTGCTGACCGGCACGTCAAAAATGCGTGAAACGCGCAATCCGCAGGCAACGGGAATCGACTGGCCGGGAACGCTGTCGTTTACCGCCATGCTGGCGCTGCTGACCTGGGCGCTGATGGCTATTCCGCAATACGGCCTGCGCAGCGCGCTGGTATCGTCGCTGTTGGCGAGCGCGGCGCTGTTGCTGGCGGTGTTTATCCGCGTGGAGCTGCGGGTGGCGCACCCGATGCTTGAGCTGTCGCTGTTTCGCTTCCCGCGTTTTATCGGCGTACAGGCGCTGCCGCTGGCCACCGGTTTTTGCTTCGTGGTGCTGCTGGTGCTGTTGCCGATGCTGTTTATCGGCGTGGTCGGTTTGAGCGAAGAGCGCGCCGGGCTGATGATGATGGCGCTATCGCTGCCCATGCTGATCGTTCCGCTGCTGGCGGGATGGCTGACGCGATGGATAGCGCCGGGGAAACTGTGCACCGCCGGGCTGGTGATTGCCGCCGGCGGTCTTGGCTGGCTGAGTCAGGCGGTGCTGGCGCAGGACGTGCCGGGGATGATTGCGCCGATGCTGGTGATTGGCGTCGGCACAGGTCTGCCGTGGGGACTGATGGACGGACTGTCGATCGGCGTAGTGCCGATTGAACGGGCGGGGATGGCGAGCGGCATTTTCAGCACCACGCGGGTGGCCGGTGAAGGACTGGCGCTGGCGACGGTCGGGGCGATGCTCGCCGCGTTTATCCATACGGCGCTGCTGGCCTCCGACGCCGTCGGGGATGTCGGCGAGGCGGCGCAGCGGCTGGCAACGGGAGACCTGTCGCGGGCGCAGCGTCTCCTGCCGCACTCCAGCGCGACGCAGCTTCAGCAACTTTATGCCGCCTCGTTTCATCCGTTGCTGTTATGGCTGATGGCGATCACGCTGCTTTCCGCGCTGGCGGTTTTTTTCGCCCTGCGCCGTGGTGAAGCGCATCCGGATAGGTCCGCTGCGCAGCGCGAAAGGGAACGGGGATAAATAGCGCATTGTCTTCTACTATACTGGGCTAAGATATTTTGATACCGGGCGTATTTTGGTTACAGTGGCCCACCGTTCTGCTTTTCGCAGTCCATAGCCTTTATCTGTCTATTGGGAGAAGACATGATTTATACCCTGTTACGCTGGGTGTTCAGACGACTGTACCGCATCCGGATTGAAGGCGACAGCCGCCATTTTCAGCAGTCCAAGTTATTGATTACCCCTAACCATGTCTCCTTTCTCGACGGCGCGCTGCTGGCGCTGTTTTTACCCATCAAACCGGTATTTGGGGTCTATTCCACCATTTCGGACCGCTGGTTTATGCGCTGGCTGAAACCCTATATTGATTTCGTGCCGCTGGACCCGACCAAGCCGCTCGCCATCAAGGGGCTGATTAGGTTGATTGAGCGGGGGCAGCCGGTGGTGGTGTTTCCCGAAGGGCGCATCACCGTGACGGGATCGCTGATGAAAATCTACAGCGGGGCGGCGTTTGTGGCGGCGAAATCCGGCGCGACCATTGTTCCCGTAAGGCTGGACGGCGCGGAGTTTACCCCGTTCGGTCGGCTGTCCGGGGTGTTCAAGCGCCGCTGGTTCCCGCAGATCACGATAAAATATCTGCCGCCCACCACGCTGCCGATGCCGGAGGCGAACAGCGCCAGAGAACGCCGTATTCTGGCGGGCGAACATTTGCATCGAATTATGATGCACGCCAGGATGGCGACGCGGCCGCGGCACACGCTGTATCAGGCTTTTCTCGCCGCGCGCACCCGCTACGGACGGCGTTCCCCTTGTATTTCGGATATTTCGTTTAAAGAAGACAGCTATCAGGGGGTGCTGAAAAAATCGCTGGGCGTCGCGCGGATTTTGCAGCGTTTTACCCGTGAAGATGAGCACGTCGGCCTGCTGCTGCCCAACGCCACCGTCACCGCGGCGGCGATCCTCGGGGCGTCGCTGCGCAACCGGGTGCCGGCGATGTTGAACTACACGGCGGGGGCGAAAGGGCTGCAAAGCGCCATGAAAGCCGCCGGCATCCACACCATCGTCACCTCGCGCCAGTTTCTGGAAAAAGGCAAGCTGACCGACCTGCCGCAGCAGGTCGGCGGGGCCAACTGGGTCTATCTGGAAGATTTAAAAGATACCGTCACCCTGGCGGATAAGCTGTGGATCCTGTTTCATCTGCTATTCCCCGCCAGGGCGATGCTGATGCAGCAGGCGGACGATGCGGCGATGATCCTGTTTACTTCCGGCTCCGAGGGAAGTCCGAAAGGCGTGGTGCATTCCCACGACAGCCTGCTGGCGAACGTCGAACAGATTCGCACCGTGGCGGACTTCACGCCGCGCGACCGTTTTATGTCCGCGCTGCCGCTGTTCCATGCCTTCGGCCTGACAGTCGGGCTGCTGACCCCGCTGATCACCGGGGCCAGGGTATTCCTCTATCCCAGTCCGCTGCATTACCGCATCGTGCCAGAGCTGGTGTACGACCAGAACTGTACCGTGCTGTTCGGCACCTCCACCTTTCTGGGCCACTACGCGCGCTTTGCCCATCCTTATGATTTCGCCCGTTTACGCTATGTGGTGGCCGGGGCGGAGAAGCTATCGGAAACCACGCGTCAGGCCTGGCAGGATAAATTCGGCATCCGCATTCTGGAAGGCTACGGGGTGACGGAGTGCGCGCCGGTGGTGGCGATCAACGTGCCGATGGCGGCGAAAATCCATACCGTCGGACGTCTGCTGCCGGAAATGGAATCGCGGCTGATTACGGTGCCGGGCATCGAGCGGGGCGGACGCCTGCAACTGCGCGGGCCGAATATCATGAAAGGCTACCTGCGCGTCGAGCATCCCGGCGTGCTGGAAACGCCGGCGGCGGAAAACGCGCAGGGCGAAATCGAAGCGGGCTGGTATGACACCGGCGATATCGTCGAACTGGATGAAACCGGCTTCTGCACCATCGTCGGCCGGGTCAAACGCTTCGCCAAACTCGCCGGCGAGATGGTGTCGCTGGAAAGCGTGGAGCAACTGGCATTGGCGGTTTCCCCGCAGGCTCAGCACGCCGCCAGCGCCCGCAGCGACAGCAGCAAAGGCGAGGCGCTGGTGCTGTTTACCACCGACGGCCAGCTAACCCGTGAACGGCTGTCGGCGCAGGCGCGCAGCAGCGGCGTGCCGGAACTGGCGGTGCCGCGCGATATTCGGCATGTGAAGGCATTGCCGTTACTCGGCAGCGGCAAGCCCGATTTTGTCACGCTGCGTGAAATGGCGGAGCAGGCGGAATGAATCAGACCTTGCCACAGACTACCCCGCTGCTGTCGCGCAGTATGAGCGCGGTGATTATCGCGCAGTTTTTCTCGGCGTTTGGCGACAATGCGCTGCTGTTCGCCACGCTGGCGCTGATTAAACAGCTGGTCTATCCCGAATGGAGTCAGCCGTTTTTACAAATGGGCTTCGTTGCCGCCTATATCGTGCTGGCGCCGTTTGTCGGGCAGGTGGCGGACAGCTTCGCCAAAGGCCGGGTGATGATGTTCGCCAACATCCTGAAGCTGGCCGGGGCGCTGCTTATCTGCTTCGGCGGCAATCCGTTTCTCGGCTATACGCTGGTGGGCGTGGGGGCGGCGGCGTACTCGCCCGCCAAGTACGGCATTCTGGGGGAGATAACCCACGGCGACCAGTTGGTGAAAGCCAACGGCCTGATGGAAGCCTCGACCATCGCGGCGATCCTCACCGGGTCGGTGGCCGGGGGCGTACTGGCGGACTGGAATCTGTTCGCCGCGCTGGCCGTCTGTGCGGCGGCCTACGGCGTGGCGCTGGGCGCCAATATGCTGATCCCGCGGCTCGGCGCGGCGCGGCCCGGTCAGTCCTGGCATCCCGCCCGGATGGCGCGCGGCTTCTTTTCCGCCTGTCGCGTACTCTGGCGCGATGGCGAAACCCGTTTTTCCCTGCTCGGCACCAGCCTGTTCTGGGGCGCGGGAGTGACGCTGCGTTTTCTGCTGGTGCTGTGGGTGCCGCTGGCGCTCGGCATCACCGATAACGCCACGCCGACGCTGCTCAATGCGATGGTGGCGGTGGGCATTGTGTTCGGAGCCGGGGCGGCGGCCAAACTGATTACGCTGAAAACGGTACAGCGCTGCTTGCCGGCGGGAGTGCTGATTGGCGTGGTGGTGGTGATTTTCACGCTGCAACAGAGCCTGTTCAGCGCCTATGCGCTGCTGATTCTGCTCGGCGCGCTGGGGGGATTCTTTATCGTGCCGCTGAATGCGCTGCTGCAGGAGCGGGGAAAGGCCAGCGTCGGCGCCGGCAACGCCATCGCCGTGCAGAACCTGGGGGAGAACGCCGCCATGCTGCTGATGCTGGGGCTCTATTCGCTGGTGGTTAAACTGGGCGTATCGGTTATCACCATCGGCATTGGCTTCGGCGTATTATTCGCCTGCGCCATTGGTCTATTGTGGCTATGGCTGATTTACGCGAAACGGCGGGAGCAGTGAGTTTCACCCCACCCCGACCCTTCGCAGGGGAGGGAGTTTGGCTCCTCCCCCTGACAAGGGCTGTCTCTTAGTCACAAATCCAAGGAACCTCTAGAGGCCATGTGTATTCTGGTCTTGGATCTTGGTTTTTTGCTTTTGGTCGGCGTAAAAAATTATGCTGAGGAATGGGAGGTCTCCCGAATGAGCCGCATGGACGCGGCGAAAGCCAGTGCCGCGCCGGGAGCGCGTCAATGGCGGTTCGACAGGAGACCTCCGATTCCGAAGGCACCGCGAAGCGGCATAATTTCAGCCGGAAGCCAGGGTTCTCAGGGCTGCGGCGCTTGAGCGTCCTGAGTCGGGCGCGTGCTACGACGTGGCATAAAAATACCATTCTTTTCGCGCACGAAATAACACTGAGCTTACATATACCGTTAACAGTAAATGTGACTAAGAGACAGCCCTGACAAGGGGGAGGGGCGGGGTGGGGTAATTAATGGTAATGTTTCGAACTTTGCCAGCAATCTGACGGCATGAGCCGTTAGGATAAGTGAATGCATTGTAATGATGACAGGATAGAGGCGGATATGGATCTGATATGGCATGACTGGCATGTTGCCGATCTGAACGTTTATTCACTCCATGACATTCTGGCGCTGCGCAATCAGGTTTTTATCGTGGAGCAGCGCTGTCCGTATCAGGATATCGACGGCCGGGATCTGGCGGACGGCAGTCGCCATATCGCCGCCTATCGCCACGGCGGCATCGTGGCCTATGCGCGCCTGCTGGCGCCGCATCCGGGCAACGATGTGGTCACCATCGGACGGGTGATTGTTGCGCCCGACGCCAGAAGGCTGCATTTGGGACATCTGCTGATGGAGCATGTGCTGATCGGCTGCGCCCGCCACTGGCCGCAAAAGCATCTGTTTCTCTCCGCCCAGGCGCACTTGCAGGATTTTTATGCCGCCTTCGGTTTTGTCGCCACCGGCGAGGCGTACGACGAAGACGGCATTCCTCATATTGATATGCGCAATATTATTTTATAGGCGACGTGTCCCCTGTCTTATTGCAACCCGAATCCCGAGAAATAGAGCGGCACTGGCGAATCGTGCGGCACATCGCCGCGCTGTTGCTCCACCGCCGTCATTGAGGAGGGCAGTTCGAACGGCAGCCGGGCGGTATAGGCTCTGTCGCTGAGTAGCGAGCGCAGCAGCACCTCGTCGCTGACGCCGAAATTCCCCAGCAGCACGGCGGCCTTATCCTCGATCGCGGTCAGGATCGCCGGCCGGTCGAGGTAGACGGTCACCACTGTGGGTACGTGACGGGCCGCGGCGAGGATCGCCCGGTACTGCGGGTCGTCCGGCTTGAAGTCCAGCGCGCCCTCGTGGTACATGGCGCCGAAGAAGAAGTTCCTGTGCGGCTGCTCGTAAGGGGCGTTGACGCGCACGATCGCCACCTCCGCCTGTTCCGGGCGCTCGACCAGCGTCAGGCCGGCGCTCTGCGCCGCCTTGCGGCTCATCCCCCAGACATAAACCTTCGCGCCCGGTTTTATCGGCAGCACGCCGTCCCGCTTCTTCAACAGCACCAGCGAGTCGTACTGCGCCCGATCCGCCTGCCGCTGCGCGTCTCTATTGTTCAGCACCCGCTCCGCCCGCTGCGGATCGACAAACGGCGCCTCGAACTGCCCCAGAAGGAACTTCTGTTCCAGGATACGCAGCACCGAACTATCGATGCGCGCCTCCTTCAACTTACCCTCGCGCACGGCCTGCACGATGAGCGATGAGTCGTCCACGCCGCCGAACTGATCCACCCCGGCCTCGATGGCCTTGACGAAGCGCTCCGCCACCGACAGGTGTTCCACGCCCCAGGGGATACCGATATCCACGCCGGGATTTTCACCGGGCGGATAGCCCGTTATACAGGTGCCGACGCAGTCGGCGGTGATCAGCCAGTCGCTGACGATCACCCCGCGGAAGCCGTACTCTCCGCGCAACACGTTCTGCAGCAGGAATTGGTTGAAGCCTGCTCCCACCTGCTCAATGGACGTGCCCTTATAGACCGCGTCCTTCAGGATGGGGTAGGTCGGCATCACTCCGGCGACCCCGGACTCGAACGCCCCGGTGAAGGGATAGATATGCTCCTCCAGCGCCTGCGAGTCTTTAAACGGCGCATATCTGCCGTAGTAGTGGTGGCCGTCGAATCCTTTGTCTGACGCGCCATACCCGATCCAATGTTTCACCACCGAGCTGACGCTGGCGCTGTTCAGCCCTCCGGTGCCGTTCTGCATCCCGGCGACGTAGCCCCGCACCATTTTCTTTACCAGTTCCTTATTGTCGCCAAAGGTGCCGTCGATGCGCGACCAGCGCGGTTCCGTAGCCAGATCCGCCATCGGCGACAGCGCCTGGGTGATGCCGACGGAGCGGTACTCCTGGCGGATGAGGTCGGCGTAATGCCGGATCAGCTCCTCGTTGCCGATGGCGGCCATTCCCGGCGGCGCCGGCCACTGGGAGAAACCGGCGGGCGACGGCGCGGCGTCCATGGCATAGCTATAGGTATTGCGCGGATCGACGCTGATGGTCAGCGGGATCCCCAGGCGGGAGGCTTCGGCGATCTCCTGCAACAAATTATTCTGCCGGGCGAACTCTGCGGGAGCGGACTCGTTCAGGCGGGTAATGAGGCTGTTCACCTGCTTGTTCACCACCAGCCGACGGTTGGCATCCAGATCGTAGGCGGCGCCGCGGCCGATGGGATCCCCGACGGACGACGCCGAAGCGTGCATCATCATGCCGGCCTTTTCCGGCAGCGTCATGCGAGACAGCAGATCCTGCGCCCGCTCTTGCGCCGGCAGGCGCCAGTCCTCGTAGGGCTGCAGTTCGGCATCGCGGTTCAGATCGCGGAACTGTAGTCCGTCCCGCTCGATGATTTTTCCCGCGTGCCAGGTCAGTACCGGTTGCGTCGCCGCGACCGGAACGGCGCAGCACAGCATCCCTAACGACAACATTGTGTTCTTCATATACCCGTCCTTTGTCCGATAAACGATAAAGAAATTCCCGGGAGCGATTTTTAACGTCGCATCACGACGGCCCGAAGGGGGCGGGCAGGACGCCCGCCATAAAAAAACACCGGGAGTGTTTTTCAACGTTGCGTAGCAACGGCCCGAAGGGGGGCGGGCAGGACGCCCGCCATAAAAAAACACCGGGAGTGTTTTTCAACGTTGCGTAGCAACGGCCCGAAGGGGGGCGGGCAGGACGCCCGCCATAAAAAAACACCGGGAGTGTTTTTCAACGTTGCGTAGCAACGGCCCGAAGGGGGGCGGGCAGGACGCCCGCCATAAAAAAACACCGGGAGTGTTTTTCAACGTTGCGTAGCAACGGCCCGAAGGGGGGCGGGCAGGACGCCCGCCATAAAAAAAACCTAAACGCCGCGACGCATCATTCCCCGCAAGGGTAGCGATACGTCGAGAGGTTTAGGTTTTGCCTGTATAACCCGTCATACTTCAAGTTGCATGTGCGTTGGCTGCGCTTAGTCACCCGAATCACTTACTTGAGTAAGCTCATCGGGATTAAATGAGAGACATCCTGTCTCTCACCGGAGGCCAGCCGTTGGCTGGTCAAATTCGTTCCCGACGAATTTGTCCTTCGCTTGCCGCCTTCCTGCAACTCGAATTATTTAGGGTATAAACAGTCACAATCCTGACGCCGTCCGATGCGAACGGCCTGAGTGACTATAGCAATCTGGGAAGGGAAAACCGTGAACGCATTCACGATCCGTCCCGTGCCTTGTCCTATTGAGCCGCCCGCCTAAAAGGCGTTCTTCCACAGGCCGTGCCGGTTGCAATACGCATAGGCGGTAAAGCCGCGCTTGCAGTTGAATTTGCACCGGCTGCCCTTGCATATCGTGCGGTCGCAATAGACGTAGGCATCTTTTTCGGCGAGTGAAAAGATGGCCGCGGGCTTATCGCCCGGCGCGATAAATTTGATTTGTCCGCCCTGGAACGTATAGAGGTAAATCCATTCCAGATGGTGCTCGTTATCCATCGGATGCGGCGGCATACCGACGGTGACGGACAAGGCGTTGGATTCAAAACCGCCGGACACCACCATGGCGGGCAGATGTTGGTCGGCCTCGTCGTCGGTCGGCGAACGCGGCGTTAACTCGCTCATCGCTTCGCCGCAGCAGGTGAGGGATAACGCGCCATCCCCGGCGAATTGCTGTACCACCAGCCGGCGGCAGCGGGCGCAACGATAAAAGAGCGGCGCGGCGGCGGAGAACGTCGGTTTCGTGCTGTTTCTGATCCGGGTTGAGGTTTTATGTCCGGCGCCGGGTCTTCCCGTATTTTTGTTTCCGGATAACATCAACATCCCTCCGCTATGTTGCAACAAAGGGAGGAAACGTAATGATGTTTCCCGTCGGATTGCTGCTATCATCCAGTCCGAGACGTTGAGTAATGTCCCGCCGCAGCAGGTATTTTTTGGTCTTGCCCGAGGCGGTGCGCGGCAAACGATCGACGATCACCACATGCTCGGGGTATTTATATTTGGCCACGCGTTTTCGGCTGAAAAACGCAATGACGTCATCCAGAGTCAGCGTGCGATAGGGGTGTTGCAATACCACATAGGCGCAGGCGCGTTCCCCCAGTCGTTCGTCCGGCATGGCGACCACCGCGGCTTCCCTGACCCGGGGGTGTTGCAGCAGAATTTCTTCCAGCTCCAGGCTGCTGATTTTTTCCCCGCCGCGAATAATCAGATCTTTCTTCCTGCCGGTGATCTTGATATAGCCTTCCTTATCCATGCGACACAGGTCGCCGCTATAGTACCAGCCCTCTTCGTCCAGCGCGTCGGCCGTTAATTCCGGCTCATCCAGATACCCCATAAAAACGTTTGGCCCGCGGGAGGCCTCTTCGCCTTCTTCTCCGCACGGCACCGGCTGCCGGGCCTTATCGACGACTTTAATTTCGACGCCGGGCGTGGCGGCCCCGTCGGTATTAATGATGCGCGACCGCGGCGCATCGGGTTTTACCATGGTGTGAGGGGCGCTTTCCGTTGCGCCGTAGACGCTGAAAACCGGGATCCCCGCCTGCAGGCACTCTTTGATGATTTTTTTCGGTATCGCCGTGCCGCCGCAGAGGAAAAAGCGCAGCGAAGACAAATCGTAGCGCTGCTTTTGCAGGACGCACAATATGTCATACAGAAAGGGCGTCGCGGCCATAATGCAGGTGCATTTCTCCCGCTCCAGCAGCGTCAGACATTGCGACGGGTTGAAGATATCAAGCAGGACGCTGCGGGCGCCGATAAGAAAAGGCGCGGTAACGCCATGCAAAAAACCGGTGGCGTGCGCCAGCGGGGCGGGCATCAGAATCCTATCCAGCCAGGTCAGATTCAGCGTGGCGTAGAAGGCGCGCTCGCTGGCGAGGATATTATTGTGCGTCAGCATAACCCCTTTGGGAAACCCTTCGGTGCCGGAGGTAAATAACACGGCGGCCAGGCTGTCGCCCTGGGTCGGAATAGGCTGTTCCAGCGCCGGCGAATCCCGCAGGATCCGGCTTAATGACGGCTCTGACGTCGCGGGCGCCAGCTTATCGACGGCAATCACCTGCCGCAGGTAAGGCAATTGGGCGCGCAGCGGAGCGATGACGGACGTCGGTTCGGCGTTTTTAAAACGCGTCGGCATAAATAACAGACGCGCCCGGCATTTGTTGAGTATCCAGGTGAGTTCTGATTCGCGGTAAGCGGGAAGCAGCGGAACGGATACCGCCCCGACTTTCAGACAGGCCAGATAAATCATCGTGAACTCGCACCAGCCGGGGAGTTGAAACGCCACTCTGTCGGCGGGCCGGATGCCCGCGGCGAGCAGATAAGAGGCCAGGCGCGCCGCCGCGTTATCCAGTTGCGCATAGGTGTAGCTCGCGCCGTGGTTATCGATGACGGCGCATTTTTCCGGCGCGGCGATGGCCGTCATATGCCAATAATCCGCCAGCGACGCATCGCCCCAATACCCCATTTCCCGATACAGCGTTCTGCGCGCCGCATTAAATTTGATTGTGATGCTCATTGGTATTCCCCGGTTATGGGTTATATGCCGCCGCAGTATTCTGTTTTTTCATATACATCGCCGGCGTCCCAGGCAGTAACGGCAGTCAGCCAAAACGGTATTCGATGCCGAACGTGCCCTGCGGGTATTCCCATTTCTCCAGGATGGTATCGCCGCACAGCACCCGGCAGGTGCCGCACTCCAGGCAGCCGGCGTAGTCGAATTGGATATTGCCTTCGGCGTCCTGTTTATACAGACCGGCGGGACAGGCGATAACCAGTTTTCTGAATTGAACCGGGTCGGGCGCGTCAACCAGCAGGATATGCGGATTGCTTTCATCCACCCGGAACTTATTGACCCCCAGCTTGATCTCGACATTGACCTCGCTCATAGCGCGCGTACTCCGTTGAACCCGTCTTTTAGTAGATTGATCAGGCCGACCTGCCTGCCGCGCGACCAGATTTTTGCCGCAACGGATCGGCTCGCTTGACCGTCGATAACAAATAAATCGGACATCAGGTCGGCGGCCATACGCGGGTATTGGTTGAATAGACGCGGGTTTTCCATCAGGGCGGGCAGCTTGCGGTAGCGCTGCATATCCTGCAACACGAAGCTCTGCTCCAACTGCCGGCTGTAGCCCATCAAACCGTCGGCGCTGAAATCTTGCGTCTGTTTTGCCTCGATAGCGGTGATGGCGGCCGCTTCCGCCGAGGCGATAGCCAGATCCATACCGCGCACGGTATAGCCCAGATTCAGGCAGAGACCGGCGGCATCGCCGACGATCATTACGCCATTGCCGACCATCCGGGGCAGCATCGCCATCCCGCCCTCCGGCACCATATGCGCCGAATATTCCTGTAATGTTCCTCCCTGAATAAGCGGCCGGATGGTGGGATGGCGCTTAAAATCCTCCAGCATCTGCGGCACGCTTTTGCGCGCCTTTTCGATATCCCCCAGCCCGCAAACCAGCCCGAGAGAAAGCGTGTCGCGGTTGGTATAAAGAAAACCGCCGCCCAACAGCCCGTCCGACGGCGAGCCGGCGAACAGCCAGGCCGCTCCTTCTCCGGGGGGCAGGTTAAAGCGATCTTCCAACTGCGACTGCGGCAGCGAGATCAGTTCCTTAACGCCGACCGCGAAGTGGTGCGGCGAGGGGGGCGCAACCAGGCCGATGTCGCGGCCAAGCAGGGAATTAACGCCATCGGCCAGAATGACGATATTGGCCGCCAGCGTATCCTCGCCCGCCTGTACGCCGGTAACCCTGTCGCCCTCTTTAAGCAGGGCGTCGACCCGGACGCCGGCAATAAACTGCGCGCCAGCGGCTTCCGCTTTTTCCATCAGCCAGGGGTCAAACTCGCCGCGCAACACCGTATAGGAGTTTTGCTGGGGCTGGTCTGGCTGCTCGGTATGAAAGTCCAGCGTGACGGCGCTTTCTTCGGTTAAAAATGAAATTTTTTCCCGGGTGACTTTCCTTTCCAGCGGCGCTTCCTGCGCAAAGCCGGGCATGATTTTTTCCAGACTGTGAGCATAAAGACGCCCGCCGGTCATGTTTTTACTGCCGGCCGCGTTGCCGCGTTCTATCACCAGAACATCCAGCCCGGCTTTGGCCATCACGTAACCGGCGATGCATCCGGCGACGCCCGCCCCGACCACGATGGCATCGAATTTTTCTTCCGACATGCTTTCAGCTCCCAGGTCCGCGTCCGTTTTATGTGGGCGGACCGTTTATTATTAGCGACTTAGCTGTTCGATCAGGGCGGGCACGACCTTGTAGATATCCCCCACCAGGCCATAGTCGGCGTACTGAAAAATAGGGGCGTTTTTGTCTTTGTTGACGGCGACGATGGTTTTGGCGCCGTTGCCGCCGACCATATGCTGGATCTGCCCGGAAATGCCCAACGCCAGATAAAGATCGGATTTCAGCAATACGCCGGACACGCCGATATAGCGCTCGCGCTCCATCCAGTGTTCGCCTTCGGCGATCGGCCGCGAGCAGCCCACCTCGGCCTGAAGAAGCGCCGCCAACTCCTGCACCATGCGCAGATCGTCCTGCGCCACCAGACCCCGGCCGATGCCCACCACGCGTTTGGCTTTACTCAGATCCACGCTGCTGGCGGGTTTTCCCCGGCGTTCCTGGCAAACGATTTCTCGTCGGGGCGTGATGTAGTCCGTTTGTATCACCTGGCAGGGGCGCGGCGCGCTTTCCGGCTGCGGTTCGAATACGCCGGGAGCCAGCGTGACGACGGCAATCGGGGTATTGATTTTTTCCCGGCCGAAGGCCAGACCGCCGTACATGCGGTGTTCGGCATAGATAGCGTCGTCTTTCACGCTCAGGGCGGTGGCGTCGTTAACCAGCGCGGCATCGAGCTGGATACTCAGTCTGGCCGCCAGCGCTTTGCCGCGTTTGGTCGCCGCCAGCAGGATCAGCGTGGCGGTCTGCGCATTGGCTTGCTCAACCTGATGCTTTATCGCGGCGGCAATGGTTTCCGCGTAATTTTCTATCCGCTGTAAAGGCGACGGTTCGGCCAGCCGATAGAGCGTATCCGCCCCCTGTCGCTGAATATGTTCGACGCTGTCGGCGTTAGTCGCCAGCGCCGTCACCCGTTCTCCCAGCTGACGTGCGCCGGCCAGCAGTTCGGCATAGCGATCGTTCTTGTCGCTGAACACCCATACGTTGGTCAGTTTGCTCATGATGTTGTCCTCTTAGTTCAGCGCGTTACTCAGATAGTCGGCCAGTTGGCTGACGCTTTCGGGTGAGTCATCTTCAATGATGATGTGTTTACGCTCGGTCTGAGCCGGGGCAAAGACGCTGACCAGTTCGCTGTGCGGGGAGGAGGGCGTCCAGCCGATGTCGTCCGGGCGCCATGGCGTCACCGGCTTTTTCCCCGCGCCCAAAATGGCTTTCATCGAGGGGATCTTCGGCACGTTGATATCGGAGGTGACGCACAGCACGGCTGGCAGGGGGATGTCCAGCACTTCCACTTCATCTTCCAGGGTGCGTTCAACCAGGACGCGGTTATCGACAAGCTGGATATTACTGACCGCATTGACGGTGGGAAGCTGCAGCAGTTCGCCGACCAGCAGCCCGATCTGCTGGGCGTACAGGTCGCCGGAACCTTCGCCGAACAGCAGCAGATCGAAACCGATCTTGCCGGCGGCGGCGGACAGCGCCTGCGCGGTATCGTAAGGCAGGGCGCGTTCCAGACGTTCGTCCTGCACCAGATAAAGCTCGTCGGGGCCGCGCGACAAGAGATCCTTGCGGACTTTGGAATTTTCCAGCAGTTTGCCGCCGGCGCTGAGCGCGATGATACGATCGCCGTCGCCGGCGATCTGAACCGCCGCTTCCAGCGCATTCAGATCAAACTGGCTGATCTTGGTGCCGGCGCGATCGAAGTTCAGCGTTCTCTCAGCCGTGATCACAATGTCCTGTTCTTCAGGCACCAGCTTGCAACAGGTGATGATTTTCATTGTTCCCCCTATCTGCTCTCATACTGTTTCAGGATCTGCCGGCCGGCGATATACACCATGATTTCATCGGTACCGCCGGTAATGCGGTTGACGCGGATATCGCGCCAGAAACGAGAAATCCGGCTATCGTCGGTGTAGCCCAGTCCCCCCAGGATTTGTAGAGCATCATCAACCACTTCTCCCGCCGCCTGCGTACAATAGACTTTGCACATCGGTGAAGACGCGCGCAGCGGCAATCCGTTGTCGCACTCCCAGGCTACGCGGTAGACAAAGTTCTTCATATTCTGAATCTTGATGGCCATCTGAGTGAGTTTGAGCTGGAGCATCTGGAACTGACCGATGGGTTTACCGAACTGAACGCGCTGGTTGGCGTAGCGGGCGGCATCCTCAAAAGCGCACTCGGCAACGCCGAGGGAGTGTGCGGCGATAACCAGCCGTTCAATTTCAAAGTTTTCCATCATATGAATAAAGCCGTAGCCTTCGCGGCCTACCATCGCGCTCTCTTCCAGCTCAACGTTGTCGAGGAAAACTTCGCAATTGCTGACCATATGCCAGCCGACCTTATGTAGATCGTTGCATTTAACTCCTGGTGAATGAGGATCGAGCCACCATAGGGTAAAGCAGTGTTTGGCGTCTTCCGGCTGTGGATTGCGGGCCAGTACCAGCATATAAGGAAAGTCTTTTGCGCCGGTGATAAAGGTTTTTTGTCCGTTCAGGTAGACCTTGCCGTTTTTTCGCGTATAGGTGGTGGCGATGCGATTGTTATCGGACCCGGCCTGCGGTTCGGTAAAGGCCAGTGAATAGGCGGGGAGCCCGCTCAGACTTGTTTCTGCGGTTTTCTGCAACTGCTCCGGGCTGCCGAAACGCTGCATATTATGCATACACAGTCCTCCGGTCATGTTATAGGCCGGCGCACCTAGGCGTCCAACCTCTTCTATCGCCAGTACCTGAGTTAGCATATCCGCCGGCACACCGCCGAACTCCTCAGGGATGCCCAGCAGACCGATTCCGCTTTCGGCTAAAGCAACAAAAAATTTACGGGGAAATTCGTGCGACTCATCGCAGGTTTTAAAATATTCCTCGGGAAAATCGCGGTTAATTAATTCACGGATGCTTGCCAGTAACAGTTCTTGTTCTTCCGTTAATTTAAAATCCATATGTCCCCCTATTGATTGTTTTATTGCCGGCCTGGAAGTCCATAACGCCTCCTCGTTAGTAAGTGGCAATCACCGCTGGTTATATATTGGCAAGTTTGGCTTGATTACGTTGTGCACCGAAAAATATTAAACGTCACTGACGGAAAGTTATTATTGCCTCCGCCAAGCCGCGCTTACCCTTATCAGGGTATATTTATAAGACACTGTCAGCATAGGGCAATTATCGTGGATTAAACATTGACAATTAAAACCATTAATAGGACAAATTGGACATTGCTATTATTTGTGAGGTTGTCATGATTTTATTTCTTACTGTGAATTTTATCAGAAGGTGATTATATTAACTTAATATTGATCTATCTCTCAAGTCAAGAAATTCTGTTAATTTATTAATATGTTTATTGATTGTTGGGTTAGGTTGTAATGCTTTGTTTTTAATGGGTAATAAATAAATTATATTGTTCTTTATTGTATTGGGGCGTTTTATCCAACTATTTGTCGCAAATGTCAATTTTAAAACCCAATGCAATATTCTTATAATGCTCCATCATCTGCATAACCGGATACTATTTTTAAAAGACTCTATCAGCGGTTACGCGTTTTTTTAACAAAACCTTATGGTAATAGGAATTTAAAATGCGTCACCCATTATTTTAACCCCATGACAAACAGAGGTTAGTATATGGCCATACTATCAGAAAAAGAATTGGAAACCCTGAAACAAAAAATCCGTAAAGTGACCGAGACCGAGCTTGAAGAATTACAGGAGGAGGCGGAAAGAACCAACGTATTTCCTGATGCCTATTATGATGTCATCGTTAAAAATGATCTGGTTCGGCTGAGCCTTCCCGAAGAGTATGGTGGTCTGGGACTTAACTGCGAGCAGTTTTTTGCCGTTATGGAAGAATTCAGCCGTGGTCCGGGCGGCATGCGCATGAACCTGCATTGTGCCAACGGTCTTAGCTGGCGTATTTTGCGCGATCACGGCCCGGAAGATTTGAAAGCGCAGTGGTTACCGCGGCTGGCCGACGAAAGGGATTTTTATATCCTCTTCGCACTGACTGAAGCAGACAGCGGCTCTGGTGCCGATATCCGCACCACTGCAATCAGAAAAGGCGACAAGTATATTTTGAATGGAACCAAGACACTGATTTCTCATACCGACATTGCCAAAGCCGCTTATGTCATTGCCGTAACCGACGAAACAAAACGTAAGAAAGGCGGTTTGACGGCGTTTATCGTTGATACCAATACGCCAGGTTACTATACCGATCCGATGCCGCATATGATGGGGTGCCGCGGTGCCGGCCATGCTGACTTACGTTTCGAAAATTGTGAGGTGCCAGCCCACAATATTCTGGGTAAGGAGGGCGATGGGCTGGATATCTTCATGGAAGCGCTGGCGCATTCGCGCGCCATGGTTGCTGTCACTTGCCTCGGTTTGTCACAGCGTTTCCTTGAACTGGCCATCAAACGAGCCGAAGACCGGGTAACATTTGGTAAGCCTCTCATCGCCCGGCAGGCGATACAGCAAACTATTGCCGATATGGGAACTCAGGTACATGCGCTACGCCTGATGCTACAGGATTGCGCCAGGAAGTTTGACCGTGGTGAAAGCATCGAAATGGTGTCGTCGATGTGTAAGCTCCACGGCATCGATACTGTGCGCACCGTATCGGATAGCTGTCTGGAAATCTTCGGCGGTATTGGTTATTTCGAAGACAACCCCTATGGTCCGGTGGAAAGAATGTATCGAGATGCCAGAGCGCTGTGGTTCGAGGAAGGTCCACGTACCGTACAACGCCTGACCATTGCGCGTCCCCTGATTGCTAGCGGCGGTGTGATTGTTTAATGCATTGCATCGTATAACCCGGGAGGAATGGTTACACCGAATGGTGCGGTCATTCCTTTTTTAGCAGGGAACCGCCGAATGGTGCGTAAGTGGCTCGCCGGTCGCGGTACATAATATGGGCAGGTGAAGAGGGTGAAGTAAACAGCAATGCATGGCTGAATATTCACATCGGCCATGCGCCCACAGTCGTAACAGAGGAGAACGTGAAAATGTCTAATATAGGACTGGAAGGCATTAAGGTTGTGGATCTGACTGCTTATGTCGCGGGTCCTGCATGCCCGCGAATTCTGGGGGAGATGGGGGCTACGGTTTATAAGATAGAACCTTTCACTGGCGACGAACAGCGTACCCAGGGCGCGAGTTGGGGCATGAATCACAAGACCAAGTTTGATGATGCCGCGTTTGACATGAGTTCTATGAACAAGAAGTGGCTCAGTATCAATCTGAAAAGCCCGGGCGGTAAGGCTCTCATCTACAAGCTCATCGGTGATTCGGATATTGTTATTACCAGTTTTCGGGATGGCGCGCTTAAACGGCTGGGTCTGGACTACGAAACCTTGAGCGAGAAGTTTCCTCACATCGTATGGGGGCAGATGAGGGGCTACGGAGAAAGAGGGCCGGAACGAGACGCTAAAGGTTTTGACGCCACGTCATATTCTGCCCGCGGCGGATTGGTGATGTCCTTCCCCCAGGCAAATGAACACTTTGAGCCGGGTAATGCCCCTATTGCGATTGGCGACTGGAATGCGTGCGTAGCATTGACCGCCGGGGTACTTGCTGCACTGGTAAGAAGACTAAAAAGCGGCAAAGGCGACAAGGTTGTCGTTAATCTTTACCATTGCGCAGTCTGGGCCATGACCTCCGCCGTCGTTGCCCGTCAGCAGGGCGCTGAGTATCCAAAAGATCGGAAGAATGCTCCTTGCCCCACGAATAATTCATATAAAAGCAGGGATGGCATTTGGTTCATCATTTGCTTCGGCAACTATAACAAGTACTTCGAGCTCGTCATGACCACCATGGGTTTGGATCACCTGGTCGGTAACAAAGATTATGACACGCTGGAGGTTATCGGTGAAACCGGGGCATATAGGCAGGTTATCAAGTGGATGGAAGAAGCCTTTGCGACACAGGACTTTTCCTACTGGGAGAAGTTGTTCAAAGAAAGGGATATTCCGTTCCAGAAGTGCTTTACCGTGGACGATATTCTTGAAGACCAGGAAGCTTTTGACAACGACATACTCAGGAAAATCCATTACGACGCCCTCGGTGAATATACCATCACGACCACCCCGATCCGTATTAAGAGCGTGGGCGATCCTGTGCTCTACAGGTCCAGGCCTATAGGTTATGACACGCGCGAAGTTATGCGTGAGTATGGTTACTCTGATGGGCAGATTGACACAATGGCTACCGACGACCAGGTGTTGTGCTATTCCGAAGAACCTGCACCGGAGAGCGTACTCAGTCCGAGTTATGGCATCGATTCCATCAAACGCTAATATTCCTGCCGTCCGGTTAAGAAAAGTAATGTCCTGAAAAATGATTTCTTCTTAATGGATTATTTCGTAAAAGCTTGTTAAACCGATACAGATATTAACCATTTAATGGAAATGGCTGTTTTTGCGAATAAATCTATAGGCAGTATTATTGTTAAATATAATTATGTGAAGGGAAGGGATAAAAACGGTCCCCCAATAATAATATCTATGGGGAATGTTATTGCGGAAATATCAATTAATTTAATGAATGTGAATTTTGGGGTTTTCTGAGTGTTTATTTCAAAAACATGGGGAAAATAATTATGACTTCAAAAATAGGAAATAAAAGATGGAAGATTATTAGTCTGTTGACTCTTTGCTACTTGGTTTTGTATATGGACAGATCCTGCATATCAATGGCTGGTCCAGAGATGATAAGGTACTTTGATTGGAGTGCGACACAATTTGGTTTGGTTTCGACAGCGTTTTTTATCGGCTATGTTTGTACTCAGATTCCGGGTGGATGGCTGGCAGACCGGTTTGGCGGCGGAAAGATAGTTGTAATCGGTGCCTTATGGTGGTCTGTATTTGTATTTCTTACTCCTTTTGGCGCAACAATGGGTTTGATGTTGTTCATACGTGTTGCAATGGGAATGGGCGAGGGGGTTTCTTTGCCTGCGATGACCTCAATTATAGCGCAGTGGGTACCCAAAAAGGAATCAGGACTGGCACAAGGATTAAGTTTTATGGGCGTTGCCATAGGGATTGCTATTACCATGCCGCTGTCCGCCTGGATCATAAAAACCTGGAACTGGCAGACAGTGTTTTATTCTTTTGCCTTCTTAGCTATTATTTGGGTTTTTCTTTGGTGGAAATATGGAAAAAATAAACCGGAGCAACATCCTACAATAACCGAAGAGGAAATAAAATATATTAGATCAGGCCAGGGGAATTTGCCGAAAAGAGGGAATCAATCAGTGATCTTAACCTCGAAAGATATCTTTTCAACTCCATCCGTGTGGACCGGCGCCATTTCTTTTTTTTGTACCCATTATCTTTTTTATTTATTTATGACATGGCTGCCGACTTATTTTGTCAAAGGTCGAGGCTTAGATTTAAGCACCAGCGCCATATATACCATGATGCCCTACATCGTTGCGACATTCACATATCCAATTGGCGGCTGGTTGGCCGATCGGGCTGCTGATAAATTGGGCGATAATATGGGGCGAAAGTTATTTCCTTTTCTTGGGATGATAGGCGCAGGTGTCTTATTGATATTCGGTTCAAAAGCCGACAGCGTTTTGGCCGCTGTTACTTTGTTATCGGCATCCAACGGGGTGTTATGTCTGACGATGGGGGGATACTACTCCATGCCGATCATTTTTTCTCCCAATAATGCCGGCAAGATCGTTGGTCTTTATGCCACCTGCGCCACAATTGGCGGCATTACGGCTCCATTTCTTAGCGGTGTTGTCGTGGATGCCTATGGCTATGCGTACGCTTTGTATCTGGGGGCGGCGATTTCCATTCTGGGGGCGATAATTTTATTGACTAGCCAGGTTAAACCGATTTTACCTAAAGTGGTACAGAGCCAGATTGATTGAATTTTGAATATGGCGAATTGCGAGGCGACTTTTCAGTATTCGCTTTTATCCTTTCTCCGTTGTGTGATGCCCATTGCGAAACCAGGCAACCAGGGCAGTGGAATCATTGAACGGCCAAATCGTGTTCTGAGTATCCGACGGACGCGGAAATAACCTGAAATATTCTGATTATCTCCGCGTCTGGTTAGCACTTGCTGAACGTTAAAATTCATTAGTCTTTATCATCTTTCAAGAAGCTACCGTGACCACTCCGTCTTTGACCAGGGCGGCGATTTCCTCTCTCTTATATCCCAGGCGCGCCAGTATTTCCTGCGTATGTTCACCTAAAGCCGGTGGTGGCGTTGCAGATTGAAGATCATGGGAAAGCTCGGAAAACTTATACGGTATATCTGTTTGCAGCACTTTTCCGACGCCAGGATATTCCACGTATTGCATAATTCCGGTGTTCTGGGCAACGATATCCTTTACGGCTTCACCCACATTCACTGCCGGGACAATGCATATATCCTTTCCTTTCAGCCATTCCTGCCATTCCATCAGGGTCTTGCTGGCAATGAGTTGTTCTATTCTTTCAAATTCCTTGGGTGCTTCATGGCGACGTAACATTTGTTTGGGAATTAAATCTTCGTTAGCTGTTTCGATACAGAACTGTCGCCAGAACTTATCCTCGACCATGCCCAGAGACAGATATCCTCCATCTTTGGTCTTCAGGACATTGTAACAAAGGGCCGGATATTCCAGCGTTTCGGCGGAAACCTGATTGTTTTGGAAATGATAACGGCTGGTGATCAAGCTGAGCCACCAAAGCAGGCTGTCAAACATTGGAATGTCGACAGATTGACCTCTGCCGGTTTTTTCTCGTGCATACAATGCGAGGGCAATGCCTTGCGCGGCGGTCATGGCGGATGCGACATCGCATAAATGGAACGGGGTTAATTTACCGCCGTTGACCGATAAATAACCGCTCATTGCTTGCAGATTAATATCGTGAAGCGCAGCCAGACTCAACGGTGATTCCTGGCCAAAACCGGATAATGAACAATAAATAATACGAGGATTAATTTTATTAATGGCATCGTAATCAATTCCAAGTCTTTTTGTTACTCCTGGGCGATAATTCTCAATAATAATATCCGAATCTTTCGCCAATTTCAGAAATATATCATGACCTTTTTCCGATTTTAAATTAAGCGTCAAACTCTTCTTATTGCGACATAGGGCGGTAAAATAGTAGCTAACGTCATTTATTTTAGGCTCATCGCCGCGACAAAAGTCTCCTTTTTTTTGTTCTTCCACTTTGATGACTTCCGCGCCCAGATCGGCAAATACTTGAGTAGCATAGCCTCCCGGCAAATATCTTGTCATGTCAATAACACGCAATCCTGTAAATGCATTTTTTCCCATTTTAATCGTCCTCCTAGCCTTACCACTGTAGTTTCTAATGTTTGTACGCCTGAGTTATTCATTGGAAAACGCCTTTTTAACGTGCGTGAACAGACATATCGCTCACACAGATAGCGCCACATCCGTGGCGCCCATACTTAATAATCGTCTTACCGGCGTACGATCCATCACTCTCCAACACCGCAATCCTTATTCCCGGATTTAAGCCGTCATGTACATTCCGCCGTTCACATCAAGTGTGCAACCCGTCATGTATCGGGAATCATCGCTTGCGAGGAAGGCGATCACCGTCGATACATCCCGCGGCTCGCCAAGGCGTCCCATCGGAATGTTATCGGTGCTGTAATTATTATTGCGAGTCATGTCTGTCAGAATGAGACCTGGAGCAATGGCGTTCACCGTTATATTGTCTTTCGCTGTCAGCCGTGCATAGGTTTTCGATACCGCAGCAAGGCCACCTTTTGACGCGGCATAACTGGCTGAAGCAGCAATTGCACCGACCCGCATGGACATTGAGGCGATGTTGATGATGCGGCCATATTTCTGTTGCCGCATGATACGGATCGCTTCGCGACAGCAAAGGTGGGCGCCACGCAAATTGATGTTCTGAACCAGATCCCATTGTGCGGCGTCAACGTTCTCAAGCGGTGTCGTCGGACATATGCCGGCTCCATTGATGAGAATATGAACGGTACCAAATTTTTCCAGGGTGAAAGCAAACAGGGCGTCGATATTATCCGGTTTGGAAACATCGGTCTTGAAAGCATGACAATGACAACCGGTCGCCTGCTCAATTTCGCGGGCTGTCGTTTCTGCCACATCATATAATAAATCGGAAATAATGATCCCGGCCGCTCCTCGTTCTGCCAGACACAGTGCGGTGTCTTTCAATATTCCACGCGCGGCCCCTGTAATAACTGCATATTTACCTGCGAAAATTTTAGACATTTTAAATCCTCTTTATTTTAAATAGTGACTTTGTTACCCACTACCTCCATTTTTCTGAGCTACCTGCCGTGTTCCTGTGATAATCAAAAAATATTTATTTAAAAATTAAGTTATGGTTCCAGGAGAATTCGCAGACCTTTCTTCTCGTCGAGTAATTTCATGGCTTTCTCAAAATCATTCAAAGGGAATACATAACTTGCAACATCGTCAATTTTCACTTGTCCGGTAGCCAGCATACTGAGGGCTTTGAACCATGTTCTGTTTCCATAGGCCCGGTTGCCGATAATGCTAATTTCCCTCATGGCAATCGTCGTCATTGGTATTTCGCTCGATTTTGCCGGAAGACCGGTCACGCCAATTCGCCCCCGCTTCGCCGCCATTTGGACGGCCTGTGGCACCGCGCCGAAAAAGCCGGTCATGTCGTAAATGACTTCCGCACCTTGCCCATTGGTCAGTTCCATGACTTCGGCGGCCGCATCCGTTTTGCTGGCATTAATCACATAGTGGGCGCCAAAATTTTTCGCCACCGTCAGCCTGTCACCATCTGCGTCCGTACCGGTTACGATGATTTTTTGTACGCCGATAGATTTCAGAATAATTACCATTAGCAGGCCGATCGCTCCGGGGCCCATGACCACCACCGTGTCCCCGAAATCAGGTTTCACTCGGTCAATCGCATTCAACGATACGCAGAACGGCTCCAATAAGGCGCCGACTTTAAAACTGATGTTGTCATCCAGTTTCAGCAGATTTTCACTTCTAACGGCGCAATATTCTGCAAATGCACCGAACACGGTTGTACCAATGAATGGACGATGATCACAAACCTCATGTCCGCCTTCTGCACAATAATGGCATGCATTACAGTGAAGTCCGGGATTTACTACGACACGATCGCCAACCCGCCAATTTTTTACTTCTCTCCCGACTTCAGCGATGACTCCGCAAAACTCATGACCAAAGACCATGGGGAATTTCATGCTGGGATAGGATTTTGCAATTGCTTCGTTCCAATGCCATAGAGAATGATCTGTCCCGCAAATACCGCAGGCTTTCACTTCAATTAAACACTGTGTGGGATCAATTTCCGGAATAGGAATTTGCGCAACCTCCATACAGAAGGGTTCGCCTTTCGTTTTAATCAGCGCTTTCATAGTATTATTATGCATAATAAACTCTCCTCGAATTATTTGATAGTCCATAGGTGGATTATGACGTCATTTATATAATCATAATATTTACTTTAATAATTAGACATTGACAATCCAAGCCATTAGCAGGACAAAATGAGCATTTATGTTTCTTATAATTATTTGTTAATTAAAACATTATTGATAGCAGGAATAATACTATTTCCAGCAACAATCTGGGTGAGTTTTATACTTGGTTTTGTTATTTTTGTGAGAGGTAAAATAAAAATAATTGTGCGCCAGTGCATATTTCTTATGATGTAATTGTACTTATCTGGCGTGCCACTATTACCATAACTTGATCTCTTTCACAATTTTTAAAGTGTATATTTTTTGAGAACTTAATTCTTTAGTTGTTTTATTGTCTCTATATAATTGCTTTATAAAAATAAATCCAATATTCCCTGGCGTGTCTCAATTCCCCATGTACGATTTGTCCTGCTAATTGCTGTAAATGTCAATGTCTTGTTGGTATGCGCCAGTCTTATACTTAGCGAATGGGAAATAAGGTAATAAGTTTAATCAAATGAATAAAATACTAAAAACGACATATATTGGATAACGGTACCCCCTTAAGTTTAAATGATAATTTAAATGGAGGTTAACTGATGTTCATTCAATTAGGGGAAAGTGCTGCTCGCCATGTAGTCATTCCTGTTTTTACCAAGGAGTCACAGAATGAGCATTTCATCAATGAGCACTTCAATAGGTAATCGGCGGTGGGGGATCATTGCCTATCTGTTTCTTAATTATATTGCCATGTTTATCGCCAGAACCGGAATGTCGATGTGTGGCCCGATATTCCTGGAGGAGTATAACTGGACCGCCACCGAATTCGGATGGATATCTACCGCCTTTTTTATTGGTTACGCCATTACTATGATGCCGGCGGGCATTTTGTCCGATCGTTATGGTGGGAGTATCGTTCTGGTAATCGGAACATTATGGTGGGCAGTGTTCACTTTCCTGACGCCATTGGTCGGGTCGACTGTAGGTTTAATGATCTTGATTCGCATCCTGGTGGGGATTGGTCAAGGGGTAGTGGTGCCGTCCGACTGCGCGATAGTCGCCAGTTGGGTACCACAAAAGGAAGCAGGTTTGGCGAGCGGTTTTAGGCAGGCGGGATGCCCGTTGGGAATTGCTCTTTCCATGGGGCTGGCGGCTTATATCATTGAAACATGGAATTGGCAGGCTGTTTTTTATTCTTTCTCCATGTTAGGGATTTTGTGGTGCCTGATTTGGTGGTATCCAATGAAAGGGACGTCCCATCCCAGTATAGACAGCAAAATTAGTCACGCAGAATTAATGTATATTGAAGCCGGACAAGTTAAACCAGTGCAACAAACGGTGGTTGCGGAACCGACAGGTGGTGAATTAACTAAAAAGGATATCTTCTCTACTCCATCTATCTGGGCATATTCGCTTTCCTACTTCTGTGCTCTCTATCTCTTTTTCATGTTTATGAGTTGGCTGCCCACTTATTTCGCTTTGGGCAGGGGCATCAATCTGAAAATGAGCGCCATCTATTCCATGTTGCCTTATCTTGTAGCTATTGCCGCCTATCCAATCGGTGGTTTGGTCGCAGACTACTTATCAAATCGCTGCGGGCCGGGTATTGGGCGAAAATTCCCGGTGATTTGCGGTATGCTGCTGGCAGGGTTATTTTTGGTTATCGCCATACGGGTGACCAGTTTGCCTGGGGCTGTTTGTTTGATTTCCACATCAAACTTCTTTCTCTGCTTTACCATGGGAGCGTACTTCTCCATTCCTATGGAATTCTCCGTGAAGTTTACCGGCACGATTGTTGGGTTATGCAGTCTGTTCGGCTCCATCGGTGGTATTTTTGCGCCAGTATTGACCGGATGGATTATCGATCTATCGTCCGGCCAATATGAATATGGTCTGTACCTGGGGGCTGGCATCGCAATTTTGGGGGCTCTGTTTGCCGCGATAATACGTATTCGTCCCATTGAAAAAAAATCGGTTGCGTAGGCAATCACCACATGGCAGTGAATCGAGATAGCTGCACTACCGGAATTAATCGCAGCGATGCGCCTACTTACTAACAGGAGGGTATTAGTTTGTCCTTTTCTAAGTTTGTAACCACCTGCTACAGCAGTTGCCGTGGGAATGGTTCATCGCTAATCCTGCTTGTATTCCAAATAATTAATCGAAAGATTGGATCCGATTAAACGGGAGAAATGCCATGACGACGACGATTCCCATTTATGCTCTTTATAAAGAGCGCCCCGAGTTAAGCTGGGATATCTTTTTTAATTTGGAATGGATTCCTTATCGATCCAGGTTATATGATTGGAAAATTGAACCACATTTACATAAAAACCTAATTCAATTGCAGTTTATACAACGTGGCAGCGTGGATGTATCACTAAACTGTTTGAAACAGATCGCCCATGCACCCTGCCTGATTCTGATACCGGCCACTACGGTACACGCTCTTCATTACACGCCAAACACCGAAGGGATGACCATTACGGCTTCCCAGAAGCCGCTGGAATCAATGGCAAACCTGCTGGAGCCAAGCCTGATGAAACTGATTCACAAACCGTGCGTCATTGCGCTGGATGAGGCGGCAGGTGATAAAAAAAGGGTGCTAGGTTTTTACAAAGCCATGTTGCGCGAACTCCGCGTGCCGACGGTTAATCAAACGGCGATGTGTATGTCGCTGTTTACCTCGCTATTTATTTACCTGACACGCATTAGCGATCTATCGCTGGAGCAGCGTGAACTGGCTGCCTGTTCACGCAAAGCTGCGCAGATTAATAAGTTCCTGCGTAGCGTGGATCGGCAATTCAGGTTGCGGCTTTCCGTGAACGACTATGCTTGTGAAATGGGCATGTCGCCCGGCCACCTTTCCCGGCTGTGCCGTATCGCCTTGGGGATGTCGAGCCTCGATGTGATTAATATGCGGGTGATTCAGGAAGCGCAGCGTGAACTGGTGTACACCGCGCAAACCATCAAACAGTTGGCGGCATCGCTGGGGTTTAACGATGAAGCCTACTTTACTCGTTTTTTTCATAAGCACACCGGCGTTAGTCCGAAACAGTTTCGCGAACTGGCGGTGCAGAAAATTGCCTTGTCGGAGTCGTTGCCGAAGGCAGACATGCCATCGGATACATCGGATACATCGGATACATCGGATACATCAGATCTGCAGGATGATTACGAAGAAGAGGATGACGGAGTAGTTGTGTAACCAACCTGAGGGAATGCTTGAGAATTGATGCAATAAGACAAGTTGACTGGCTAAAACAAGAAACCCCCGGAAGGTGATATTCTCCGGGGTTTCTTTTGCGTAGTGAGTGACTTTCAATACGTTGTTAACTGGCTGAACTGGAAATTTTACTGCCCAGTTTTTCCACGTCCTGACCAAAGCCGCGCGCGGTGTTGCAACCGCTCAATACCGCCGCCATCAGCAGCGATACCATGATTAATTTCACCCATTTCATCATCGTCACCCGAGGAGATAAACACCGCTACACTTTGTCATAATACGGCGCAAAAATTCAATCTCGAACAGGCTGAAAAAGTGGAAATTTATTGGGATATTCAGACGGATGCCTTACTCATCAAACCGCGCATTTCTGTTTATGTCGACTATATTCATCGGAAGTGGCGTACGGCATCTTGCGATTGGTGAAGTATACGCGGGGTGAGCTTAATTCCTTTTTGTCGACGCCTGCACTTTATCCCTGACTTTTTGCAGAAACTCATCGCGATTCCATTCCTGTGGCTCTCCGCTATTTAATCCGTCAGCGATCAGATTACGCAGTTTTTGCAGGTCGGACTCAGCCTGTTTTTCACGCAGCATTCTGATTGCCTCCCGAATGACTTCACTCTGTGTTCGGTAATCACCGGACTCAACCAGCGACTCCACGTAGTGTCGCAGTTCATCTCCAAGATCAATGGTTATCGTTCTGGCCATAACTACCTCAGCGGTGGATGTAAGATTTATTCTTACAGAGTACCTAAAGATGAAATCTCAATCCAGAGTAAAGAAAATGATATTTTTGGCCGTCTGGCAAGGTGGATAACGTGAAAATGGAAAGCGGCTCGCAACGCGTTTTGTGCGCCGCTTTGCAAGGGCGGGAGGTTAACGGGGGGCGCTCGCGGCACGAGCGGCCCCATTCACCGGCCCCGCGTTATTCCGCTTCCGGCAGAAACAGCTCCAGCAGCGAATTGAGAAACAGCTTGCCGTGCTCGGTGATTTGCCAGTGGGCGGCGGTCTCAATCAGGTAACCCTGGGCCAGCGCCTGTTCCAGCTGCGGGCGGATCGCGCTTTCATCCAGCCCGGTGTAGGCGGTGAAGTCGGCGCGCGGGGCGGCTTCCAGCAGGCGAAAACGGTTCATAAAGAACTCGAAGGCGCGGTCTTCGCTGGCGACCTGGTGCTGTTTGTCCAGATAGTTGCCCCGCATATAGCCGCGCGGATGGCGGGTTTTCACCGTGCGCAGAATGCGCCCGTCGCGAAAGGTCAGCTTGCCGTGCGCGCCGCAGCCAATGCCCAGATAGTCGCCAAAGCGCCAGTAGTTCAGGTTGTGCCGGCACTGGTAGCCCGGTTTGGCGTAGGCCGAGGTTTCGTATTGCTGATAACCGGCCGCGCTCAGCAACCGGTGCCCCTGCTCATAGATATCCCACAGCGCGTCGTCGTCCGGCAGTTTGGGCGGGCGCGAGCCGAACAGCGTATTGGGTTCGATGGTGAGCTGATACCACGACAAATGCGGCGGGTTGAGGGCAATCGCCTGACGCAGGTCGTCCAGCGCCTCTTCCAGCGACTGGTCGGGCAGACCGTGCATCAGGTCGAGGTTAAAGCTGCGCAATCCCAGCCCGGCGGCCAGATGCGCGGCGCGTTTGGCCTCAAGCGGGCCGTGAATACGCCCCAGCCGGGTCAGCTTTTGTTGATTGAAACTTTGTACGCCGATCGAGATGCGGTTGATGCCCGCACGCTGATAGCCGCTGAAACGATCGGCCTCCACCGTGCCGGGGTTCGCCTCCATGGTGATTTCGGCGTCGGGGCTGAGGGGTAAACGCGCCCGTACGCCGTCCAGCAGGGATTGCATCGCTTCCGCGCTCAGCAGGCTGGGGGTTCCGCCGCCGATAAAAATGGAGTGCAGCTCCCGGCCATCCGCCAGCGGCAGGTCGGCGTCCAGATCGGCCAGCAGATGGTCGACGTACTCCTGATGCGGCACGTCGCCTTTCAACGCATGAGAGTTGAAGTCGCAGTACGGGCACTTTTGTACGCACCAGGGAATGTGGATGTACAGGCTGAGCGGCGGCAGTTTAAGCATTACGCAGGGCGTCCAGCAGTAAACGCAGCGCCTGACCGCGGTGGGAGCGGACGTTTTTCTCTTCGCGCGTCAGTTCGGCGGCGGTTTTTCCCAGATCCGGGAGCAAAAAGATCGGATCGTAGCCAAAACCGCCGGCGCCGGCGGGCTCGCGAGTCAATACGCCTTGCCAACTGCCGTGGCACACCAGCGGGGTGGGGTCTTCCGCATGGCGCAGATAAACCAGCACGCAGTGGAAGCTGGCGCCGCGCTGTTCATCGGGCACGTCTTGCAGCGCGAGCAGGAGTTTGTCCAGATTCTGGCGGTCGCTGGCGTCCACGCCGGCGTAGCGCGCCGAATAGATCCCCGGCGCGCCGCCCAGCGCATCCACCGCCAGACCGGAATCATCGGCGATGGCCGGCAGGCCGGTGATCTTTGCCGCATGGCGCGCTTTCAGAATCGCATTCTCAATAAACGTCAGGCCGGTTTCTTCCGCGGCGTCCACGCCCAGTTCGGTTTGCGCCACGATATCCAGACCGAAGTCCGCCAGCAGACCGGCGAGTTCGCGCACTTTACCGGGGTTGCCGGTAGCCAAAACCACTTTTTGCATACTGTTTTCCTGCGTGTTTATCGGATAAGTTCCGCGACTTCCGCCGGGATGTGTTGCGGATTGATGATTTTAATCTGTTTGTGCCGCCCGAGTTCGCCTTTTTCAATAATGACCAGACTTTTGGCGACCCGGAACTGTTTGGCGAGGAATTTGGTCAGATGGGCGTTGGCCTGACCGTCGACCGGCGGGGCGGTCACGGCGACTTTCAGCTCGTCGCCGTGCAGCCCGACAATCTGGTCGCGGCTGGCTTTCGGCTGAATATACAGCCGAATCACCAGGTCGTCATCTTGGCGAGTGACGGCGCTCACAGCAGGAACCACAGCCCCGGAAACAGATCCATGCCCAGATAGTTGAGCAGGTACAGGATCAGGATCACCACCATCGCCGAGAAGTCTATGCCGCCCATCGCCGGGATGATGCGGCGAATCGGCGCCATAAAGGGTTCGGTAAGCTGGTGCAGCAGATATTCGATGGGGCTGCGTCCCTGGCTTATCCAGCTCATCAGCGAACGGATAATCACCACCCAGAAAATCAGGTAACCCGCCGACTTGATCAGCGACAGCAGGCCGACCAGCAGATTCATCGGGCTGAGCGACAGGGCGCCGACCTGAATCAGCAACAGCAGCGGGTACTTAATGGTGGTCAGAATAAACGCCAGCAGCAGCGACGCGCTGTCTATCGGCCCCAGCGACGGCAGGATCCGGCGCAGCGGCCCGACGATCGGCTGGGTGATCTTGACCACGAACTGCGACAGCGGATTATAAAAATCACTGCGCGACCACTGCATCCAGATGCGCAACAGCAGGACCATTACGTAGAGGTCGACCAGCGTTTTGACCAGAAAAGTCAGGGTAAGCATAAATACGTCAGTTCCTTATTAATGGATGATACCTTTCATCTTTCAGGTTGCGGGTATGTCGGCCGCAACGCCAATGACTTCGGGTATAAATGGGGGTGATTATCATCGCTTTCAATTAAAACAGCTTTTCCATTTCCTGAGCGCGCTCGACGGCGGCCTGCATCGCCTCCGCCACGATTTGCGGCAACTGACGTTGGTTAAACACCCGCAGCGCTTCGGCCGTGGTGCCGCCTTTGGAGGTAATATTCTCGCGCAGCGTCGACAACGATGTGTCCGGGTTGGCTTCCACCAGCGCCGCGGCGCCGGATGCGGCCTGCTGTACCAGCAAACGCGCGGTATCCGCATCAAACCCCTGGCGGACGGCTTCCTGCTGCATGGCTTCCATAAACAGGAAAAAATAGGCCGGCGCGCTGCCTGCCGCGGCAATCACCCCGTTAATCCCCGCTTCGTTTTCCACCCAGCAGATTTTACCCACGCTTTGCATCAGTTCGGCGGTGAATTGCCGATCGGCGTCGCTGACGGCGGCCGGCGCATACAGTCCGCTCATTCCCTGACCCACCAGCGACGGCATATTCGGCATAATCCGCACGATATTCAGGTGGTCTCCCAACAGCGCCTGAAAACGGGCGGTGCTGATGCCGGCGGCGATCGACAGCACCAGCTTGGCGGAGAAATCCACCTGTTGGCGCAACGGTTCGCAGACGTCGGCCATGATTTGCGGCTTGACCGCCAGCACCACCACGTCCGCTTGCTGAGCGCTGCGCACGTTATCCGCGCTGCTGATGACGCCAAATTCGGCGGCCAGTTGGTCGCGGTGCGTGGCGGATGGCGCGCACACGCTGATATTCCGCGCGGGATAACCCCCGTCGATTAACCCGGCAATAATGGCCTGCGCCATATTTCCGGCGCCGATAAACGCTATTTTACGTTGTTGCATGTGAATTCTCGCTGATTATCTTGTTCCGTTAACGATCGCCAAGGTGACGAGGTATTCCGCGCGTCTGATTATTGGGTCGCCGCTGAATAATCACGCGCGCCAAAGATGGCGGTGCCAATCCGCACCAGCGTGCTGCCGGCGGCGATGGCGGCATGCATATCATCCGTCATCCCCATCGACAGGGTATCGATGTGCGGATAGTGTAATGCCAATTGTTGAAACAGATCATCCATTTGCCGGAAAACGGCAAGCTGGCGCCGATAGTCGGTTTCGGGCGCCGGAATCGCCATCAGACCGCGCAGGTTCAGGTTCGGCAATGCCGCCACGCCGGCCGCCAGCGTGGCCAACTCCTCCGCCCTGATGCCGGATTTGCTCGGCTCGTTGCTGATATTAATCTGTAGCAGGACGTTCAGCGGCGGCAGCGACGCCGGCCGCTGTTCGCTCAGTCGCTGGGCGATACGCAGACGATCCACCGTGTGGAACCAGTCGAAATGCTCCGCCACCAGCCGACTTTTGTTCGACTGCAACGGGCCGATAAAGTGCCATTCCAACCCTGTATCCGGCGAGTGTTCCCGGAAATAAAGGATTTTGTCCACGCCTTCCTGCACATAATTTTCGCCAAACGCCCGTTGCCCGGCCTCGATCGCTTCTTCGATAGCCGTCACAGGTTTGGTTTTACTGACTGCAAGCAGCGTTATTTCTTCCGGTGTCCGCGCGCAGCCCTGGGCGGCGACGGCGATCTGCTGCCTGATGTCCTGTAGATTCTGCTGGATAGTGGTCATAGTAGTTCAGGAGATTAATCGATGAATGTGGATGAATGGGTGGCGCTTAGTGTAAAACATAATGCCTCTGATCTGCACCTGTGTAGCGGACATCCGCCGATGTTGCGCATTGACGGTCAACTGCGATCGGAAAATACCTTACCACGTTTGTGTACGGAACAGCTGGAACAATGGTGCGCCGCCTGGCTTGAGCCGTCCCAGCTACGGCAGTTGCAGCGGTCGGGGCAGGTGGACTGCGCGCTGATGCTGACGGACGGGCCGCGCCTGCGGGTCAATCTGTTCCGTCAGCGTCAGGGGCTTTCCGCCGCGCTGCGCATCATTCCGTCGACCCACCCGTCGTTAACCACGCTGCGCGCGCCGCCGGCGCTGTCGGAGCTTATTGAACAGCCCGACGGACTGATTTTACTCAGCGGCGCGACCGGCAGCGGCAAATCCACCACGCTGGCGGCGATGATCGCGGCGTTGAACCAGCGCTGCCATCGGCATGTGATCACGCTGGAAGATCCCATCGAGTTTATCCATACCAGCGGGCAGTGCCTGATCCAGCAGCGTGAAATCGGCCGGGACAGCGCCTCGTTTGCCCTGGCGCTGCGGGCCGCGCTGCGTCAGGATCCCGATGTGATTTTACTGGGGGAACTGCGCGATAGCGAAACCATCCGCCTGGCGTTGACCGCCGCCGAGACCGGCCATCTGGTGCTGGCTACCCTGCACACCCGCAGCGCGACGCAGGCGGTGGACCGGCTGGTGGACGTATTTCCCGGCGCAGAGAAAGCGTTTGTCCGCAGCCAGCTCGCCGCCTGTCTACGGGCGGTCGTGGCGCAAAAACTGCTGCCGATGCCGCAAGGGGGCCGGGTGGCGCTGTTTGAAGTGCTGACGGCGACGTCCGCGGTCGGCAATTTGATCAGGGAAGGAAAAAGCCACCAGTTGCCCAGTCTGATCCAGACCGGCGCGCAGGCGGGGATGCAGACCTTTGAGCAAAGCCGGCAGCAGCGCTGCCGGGAAGGGCTGCTGGAGTGAGCGAGGAAAGCCAATACATACAGCCTGAAGTATGACGAATATATAAAAATATTTAACTTAATTGAGAGGAGACGCCTCGAGTTTGCCGTTATTCTTCCATAGTGAGAAATCGACGCCAAAGATACGGCTTGCAGGTATAATCCCTTTTCCCTTTTTCTCCGGTGATTCAAGTATTACCGAAAAGTTATAGGCGTGTCCCATTTCATATTTATAGCCAAAATCAGGTACGCACTTATCAGATGAAACGGAAATAGCGTCAAATTTTTCTAATTTATTCTCAGGTCTCCCGATCTCGCTAATAATAAGGCTAACAATATTTTCATCTTTTTCAGGTTGGATCATCACACAAACATTATCAGAAATTGTGGTTACAGAAGCGCGGTAATGTTTGGCTCGGGGGTCACCAAGATGACAACCAGTCAGAGTTAAACTTAGCGTACCGATTAATGCTATTGCCATTTTCCTTTTCATTACCATTACCTTTGTTTAAAAAACAGTGAGATAGCGTGTTCATAGAGTGAAGCGATATTATTATTTGTCACGCCCTGAAAGGTCACCGTTGAGCCGATAGCTCTTAATCAAGCATCATATCCCTGCTTCTTGAGAAAAAAATAATCTGCAATTATTTGCGCCTGTTGTTCCATCGGATAATCATTCAATAATTTCTTACCATCAAGCCTATAGTTATAATCCGCCGCCCAACTGAAGAGACCTCTGCTTCTCACCCACATACCTTTTTGGTGCTGCCAGACATGGGCCATCTCATGTATAAAAGTGTGTTGCGCGTATATATAGGCCATTGAGAAATCTGGTTTATAAAGTTCTTTTCTGAACCACAGTTCACCATTTGGCGCCATTGCGGTATTTGCCTGCTGTAATCCAAAAGGTAGATAACTATCACAATGAATCCAGACTTTATGGTAAGCGACAGAATTCCCAAACACCTGACGGGCTAAGGCAATTTCACATATTGTTAATTGTCTGAGCGTTCCCTCTTTCACTTCCTGTGCCATCTGGCAGACTCCTTTCACCCAGAAGAAAATGTGGATTACATACAATGCTGTTTTATTCGTCTAATCAACCAGTATTTTCTTAAAATGCCATCAAAGATAAGAAAAATTCACTGATTTGGGTGATCGGTGAAGATGACAGACTTCGTTGGGGCCGTAGGCTATCTTGTCATGAGTCTGAAAATGTACGAGCAGGGCCATATCACCTTCTAGTGACCACCGTAATCCCGACGCGGCACTGGCTTGAGCCGCGTCCTGCGGCTCATTCGCGGGGTCGTCCACCTCAGCGTAATTTCTTACGCCGTAGGGTGAGCAGTTTAAATAGTAAATTTGTATTTAATATCAGCAAGTTAAATATAAAAACATTAACAAGGTATTGTTTGTGGGGCTCTCATCCCCTTTGGTTATTTTTCGGCAGACCGCGTTTCCTGATAGCTCAACTGCTCCGGGATTCGGCGCATAATTACCTTGCCGTGTCGTATCGAGATGCGGGCTTTGGCCTGACGGCGCACCGCTTCGTAATCATTTTCCGCGTCCAGCACCAGCAGATTGGCCGGGCGGCCCACGGCGATGCCGTAGCCTTCTCCCAGATTCATCGCCCTGGCGCTGTTATCGGTGACGAAATCAAGGCTGCGCTGCAGGTCTTCATAACCCATCATATGGCAGATATGCAGTCCGGCATCCAGTACGCGCAGAATGTTGCCGTTGCCGAGGGGATACCAGGGATCTTTGATGGAGTCCTGCCCGAAGCAGACGTTCATGCCCGCCCGATCGAGCTCCGCCACCCGCGTAATGCCGCGCCGTTTGGGAAAGGTGTCGAAACGCCCCTGGAGATGGATGCTTTCCGTCGGGCAGGAGACAAAGCTGATGCCGGACATTTTAAGCAAGCGGAACAGCTTGGAGCAGTAGGCGTTATCGTAGGAGCCCATGGCCACCGTATGGCTGGCGGTCACCCGCGGTCCGATTTGCCGCACCCTGGCTTCTTCCGCCAGCACTTCCAGAAAGCGCGACTGCGCATCGTCGGTTTCATCGCAGTGTACGTCCACCAGGCAGCCGGTGCGTTCAGCCAGATCCATCAGAAACTTGACCGAACTGACGCCCTGTTCGCGGGTATTTTCGAAATGCGGAATGCCGCCGACCACGTCCGCGCCCATTTCAATGGCGCGCTCCATCAGTTGGCGGCCGTTGGCAAAGGATTCGATGCCTTCCTGCGGAAACGCCACGATTTGCAAATCAATCAGATCGCGCGCTTCCTCTTTCACCTCCAGCATGGCTTGCAGCGCCGCCAGGCTGGGGTCGGTGACGTCGATATGGGTGCGCACATGCTGAATTCCATGATCCCGCAGCATGCCGATGGCGGTGTGCGCCCGGCGCTTGGTGTCGTCATGGGTGATGGTCGCCTTGCGCTGGCTCCAGCGTTCAATGCCTTCAAACAGCGTGCCGCTCATATTCCATTGCGGTTCGCCGGCCGTCAGGGTGGCGTCCAGATGAATATGCGGCTCGACCAGCGGCGGAATAACCAGCTGGCCGCCGGCGTCAATCGTCTCGCCGTCCGCCGCGGCGGGCAATAACCCTGGCTGCGCGTCGATGGCCGCGATCAGGGCGTTGTCGAGGGTAATGCTGAAAAGACCGCTTTGCCGGCGGAGGGCGGCGTTGATTATTTTCATAAAAACTCCTGCTGTTGCGCATGGGACATGCGCCAGATAAGTAATGCGACGGATGCGTTGAGGCGGAACTGCGGGTCGCTGAGCGACTGGCCCGATTGCAGCTCAATGCGCTGTAAGCGCTGATTGAGCGTATTGCGGTGAATGGCAAGACGCTCGGCCGCTTTGATCAGATTGCCGTTTTCCTGCAACACGGCGTCCAGCGTTTCGAGCAGCAGCGCCGGTTTTTTGCGATGGCTGTCGAACAAGCGGCCTAAGGTTTCTTGCATAAAATGCGTCACCAGATCCTGATCGGCAACGGCGGTCAACAATTTGAGCACGCCGAGTTCGCTATAGTCGCACATGCCCTTGTCCGGGCGCATGTTTTCCGCGACGTCCAGCGCCCGCCGCGCTTCGCTCAGGCCGGAACGATAGTGTTGCGCCGCCGTCACCGTGGATGAAATGCCGCTGAACAGTTGCAATGGGTGGATCTTCTGACGCAGCGATTGCTGTACGGCGTGCAGCCACTGTTTTCCCTGATGAAACTGGATGCTGTCGCTGGGCAACATCAGGATAAACAGATCGCCGACGATCACCAGCGGCAGGGTTTCCCCCAGCAGCGGCTGCTGCTCTTCCAGCCGCTGTTGCACCAGTCGGCGAGCCGATTGCAGCCGCGCTTCGGCGGCATCGGGCGCGTTGTGGTCGAACAGCGCCTTGATGGCGGACAGGCGTAGCGCGATAACCCGGTAAGGGCGGTCGAGTATTAGCTGAAGATGGCCGGCCCGCTGGCTGGCGATATCAAGGCTTGGATAATCGCCGGTCAGCAACTGCGTCAAAATGTCGCGCTGTGAGCGCAGCGTGGTTTCCCGCCGCACCAGCGCCGTGCCGATTAACTGCGTGACGATGACCATTTTCAGCAGATAGGGCTGCTCAATCAGCGGCATGCCTAATTGGGCGGCCAGTGCGACCACCGCGTCGGGAATGGCGTGAATAAAAGGTTCGCCGGTAAGGATCACCAGCCCGGCAATGCCGCTTTGCTGTCCTTCGCGCACCAGTTGCAGCAGATTGATCTCATCTCTGGGGTGATTAATCCCGGTAACGAAAACCAGCTCGCCGCCCATAATCCAGTCGGCGATGCCTTCGTTTTCCGCAACGTAATACCAGCGAACCGTACGGTGAAGATTATTCTCCCCCGCGCGCAGTTTCAGTTCAGCCAGCCCCGGTAATTCAAGGATTTCGCTGACGGTCAGACTCATTCTATTCCCCCTGCATGGCGACGGCGGGAGCGACGCGTTTGGCAATCTGGTAGAGCACAATATAGCTCGCGGCGGAGGCGGCGATGCCGACCAGCGGCGCAATCCATGGAGAAAAGTAGGCCAGCAGCGCGCCAATCGCATAGGCGCCAAGGCCGATAAAATTAAAGCGCGGCAACGCGGTGTTTTGGATCGCCGGGTAGTGGCCGCGATAACGGAACCAGTAGTCCGCCATGATAACCCCGCCGATGGGCGGAATGATCGAACCGAGCAGGATCAGGAAAGGGATCAGCATTTCATACATGCCGCCGATAGCCAGCACAATGCCCGCGACGGCGCCCAGCAGGGTTAATGTCCGGCGGCGTTCGCTGCGCAGCAGGTGGCAGGCGGCGGCGGAAACGTTGTAGATGGTCGGTCCCTGAATGGTCCACAGGTTGAGGCACAGCATGATCACCGCGGCGACGGAAAGCCCTTGCAGCATCATGACGGCGACAATATCCGCCTGTTTGTAAACAATCGCGCAGTAAGCGCCGGAGATAATCATCAACCCGTTGCCGCCGAGAAAACTGAGGAAGCTGGCGGAGACGGCGACGCGGCCGCTGCGGGCCAGGCGGGTCCAGTTGGTCGCCTGCGTGGCGCCGCTGGCGAAGGTGCCGAATACCATGGTGATGGCGGCGGAAAAGGTCATGGCGTCTTGCGGCACGATTTTTTTCACACCCTGCCAGCCGCCAATATCATGGGTGGCGATCCACATGGAGGCGATCAGCATCACGAACATCAGCGGCACGGACACGCGGGATAGGATATCCAGCCCTTTATAACCCACCAGCGCGGTGATGGAGAAGCCAAGGCCGAACAGGATCATCAGCGGAACCGTATACGCGGCGGGCAGGTTCAGCAGTTTGACCAGCGCGATGGCCAGGGTCGCCGTTCCCCAGGCGTACCAGCCCAGTTCGGCGAAGCCCAACAGGAAATCGGAGAGTTTACTGCCTATTTCGCCGAAGCAAAAACGCCCCATCAGCACGGAATTCAGACCGCTGCGCGCGGCGATCAGCGCCAGCGACGCGGCATACGCCGCCAATAGCAGGTTGCCGATAACGGCCACCCACAGCATATCGACGATATTGAAGGCGACGCCGATTTTTCCGCCGGCAAACATGGTGCCGGTAAAAAAGGTAAAACTGAATAACACCATCGAAATCGACAGTAATCCCTTGCGTCCCTCTTTGGGGGCTTCGCTTAACGGGAATTCATTCTGCTCGGACATATTGCTTTCCTCTGGTAAAAAATGGGTTCGCGTACCCGCAGAGAACAGCAATAAACGTGCCTGATTTTAAAAAGCGAAAAATCGCCAAATAACCTTGCAGGGGTAACGGCGTTAAGTGTGCAACATGCCTATTTCTATTTTTATTATTAGCCGATAGCGCGTCATAACTGTGCGTATTGCCGTGCAATGCACTAAAACTGTGAGTGCCGTCATTATTTTTCAGGGGCAAAAGATGAGCTTTAAATCGGCCGCGATTTGACCTTGATGGTCAGCTCGCCGTTAGTGTTTTATACCCCTGTAAATCCACACCAGGGATCTTATTTATGAACGCCAATTTTAAAAACGAAATACAAACATTTGGACGCTCACTATTATTGCCCATTGCGGTATTGGCTCCCGTCGGGATGTTAATGGGTATTTGCAGCGCGTTGGGACAGGCCTATATGATCGATAAGCTGCCGTTTTTGGGCAATGCTTATTTTAAGGCGACGCTGTCGTCCGTAGGATCAATCAGCAGCGTGGTATTCCAAAATATTCCGCTGCTGTTCGCGATGGGCGTCGCCTACGGCATGTCGAAAAAAGAGAAAGGGATCGCGGTTTTTTCATCGGTGATTGCCTATCTGACGCTGCTGATCTCCATGCATGTCCATTTAAAACTGATGGGACAGCTGGTGGATAATAATATGGCTTTTGTCGGACAGGGCATGGTGCTGGGGATCCAGACGCTGAAGATAGAGGCGCTGGGGGGCATCATCGCCGGGCTATTGGCGGCCAAGGTCACCGACCGCTATTATCGCTTGCAATTGCCGCTGGCCTTTGCGTTTTTCAGCGGCAAAAAATCCGTGGCGATTTTATCCATCGCCTTTACCATCCCCGTCGGGCTGCTGATCCCGTTTATCTGGGACGTGTTTACCGCGGGGATGAAAAGTATTTCAACCGTGATGATGGCGCCGCATATTGGTTCGGGGATTTATATGACCCTAAACCGGCTGCTGATCCCGTTTGGATTGCACCATGTCCTGAGCTCCACCGTTCGCTTTACCGAGGCGGGCGGCACCTATCTGATCGACGGGCAAACCTATGTCGGTATTTTGCCGGCGATGAATAAAATTCTTTTTGAGCTGGGTCCGAACCATCCGGCGTGGAATGAATTTATGCCGACGCTATCGAGTTATCTGGCGTCGTCGCAAATGCTGACCACCTTATTCCGCGTGCCGGCCATCGGCCTGGCGATGTATCATATGGCGTATTTCAAAAATAAAAAGTTCGCCAAAGGGATGATATTGACCGTGGTGCTGACCGCTTTCCTCGGCAATATTACCGAACCGCTGGAATTCTCCTTCCTGTTTATCGCCCCGAAACTGTTTATTATCTATTCGATATTATGCGGATTATTAACCATACCGCTGCAAATATTAGACGTCTCCATTGGTTATATCCGCGGCACCATTTTCGACTTCGGTATTTTCGGCCTGATGTATGAAAATACCCACTGGGTAAATCTGATCGTGCTCGGCAGTATCAACTTTGTGGTGTTTTATTTCTTCTTCCGTTGGGCAATTGGCAAGTTTGATATCAAAACGCCCGGTCGTGAAAATGAGATGGCGGACAGCACGCTATTAAATAACAAGGAATATGACAAGGTAGCCCAGTTGGTGATTGAGGGATTGGGCGGTAAAAGCAATATCAAACGGGTGGAAAATTGCGTGTCCCGCCTGCGCGTCGACCTTCACGATCAAAAACTGTTACGGATGGCGTTGCTGAAAGAGTCGGGATCTCTGGGAACGTTTATTCCGTCCAGCAACCATATTCACGTTGTTTTCGGGCCGCACGTCGAGTTTGTCCGTAACGCGGTGGACGATGCTCTGGCTGGCAATAGCCAAGGTTAAGGGGAACAAACATGCGCGCACTGTATGATTCAAAAAGCAAAACCATTGACGATAAAGGGATGAAAAACCTGTTTACCCACCAGGCGAGGGTACAGTCATGGCTTGATATCGAAGCGGCGCTGGCGCTGGCGCAGGCCAAAGTGGGGATGATCCCCCAGAAGGCGGCGGAGAATATCGCCGCCAACTGCAAGCTGGAACGCATTGATTTGGCGGAGGTGGACCGTTTGTTGCAGCAGATCGGCCACGGTTTTGTGCCGGTGATAAAAGTGCTGGTCAACGCCTGCGACGCGGAAAGCGGAAAGTATGTGCACTACGGCGTAACGACGCAGAACATCCAGCAGACGGCGCAATTGTATCTCGTTAAGCGCTTCCATCAGCAACTGATGCAGTTTGTGGACAGCGTGCTGCTTAACCTGGCCCGGCTGGCGAAAACGCATAAAGACACCCTGATGGCGGGGCGCACGCATGGCAAACACGCGCTGCCCATTACCTATGGCTATAAAGTTTCGGTGTGGATTTATGAACTGCTCGGGGCGGTGGAACGGATGCAGGAAGCGGAGAAAAGGGTATTTACCGTGATGATGGGGGGGGCGGTCGGCGCGTTCCATGCCACCGGCGAGCCGGGCCGCCGGGTGCAGGACCTGGTGGCAGAAGCGCTAGGGATGTACGCCATGCCGGTCCCGTCGCGCAACGCTCAGGTGTTTCGCGCCGAGTACATCTCGAATCTGTGCCTGCTGGCCACCACGCTGCACAAAATCGCCGAAGAGGTGTACCAGACCTCCGGCGAAGAGTTCGGCGAGGTGTCCGAAGCCTTCGCCAAGGGGACGGTCGGCAGCAGCACCATGCCGCAGAAGGTCAATCCCAAGCTGGCGAAAGGGATTATCGCCAATGCGCAAAAACTGTACGCGGTGCTGACCTCCTCGCTCTATGTCTGCCCGCGGCCGTTTGAGGCGGATAGCTCCGCCTACTTTATTTTTGATGCCAATCTACAGGAAAGCATTGAATTGACGGCGGAAATTATTTTACGCGCCGAAGAGCTGACCCGCACGCTGGTGATCAACAAGCAGCGGATGCGACAAAATCTGGATTTGACCCATGGGTTGATCAACAGTGAAAAAATCATGATGAAGCTGGTGGAGGCGCTGGGTAAGGACCCGGCCCACGAACTGGTTTATCAGGTGGCGATGCGCAGCACCCATGAAGATATCGCCTACCGCGAGGCGCTGGCGAGCAACCCGGTTATTGCGGCGAACTTCTCGGCGCAGGAAATTGCCGACCTGCTGGATCCGGCGGCCTATACCGGGCTGTGCGCGGTACTGGCGGAAGAGATGGCCGAACGGGTTTTCAAGCGGGGAGTGTAACCCGGGGGGATTTTCCCTCGGGCAAATATCAAATAAAAAAATCGGGGTAGCGCTGTTCCAGCCAGCGGCGGCGCTGCCGTTGATCCATCTCCGCGGTTTCTTGCAGAAACTCATCAAGCGGAATTTTCTTTTTCGCGCGGGAAAGCCCTTGCTTGCTCAATAGGGCAATATCATCCCGGGTAAGGTAAAAATTCACCTTGATATAATCCAGCCGATAGTATTTCAGGTAGTTCGAGATTTTATTGGTGAAGGTAATCAATAGGTCGCAGGGTAACTGCTCAAGCCGCCGTAATTCATTAATATTGACGCAGTCGATAATCTCGATATGGAAATGGGATTTCAGCACCTCTTTAAAATAGCCCACTTTGCTTTCAGACGAATTGGTCACAATGATGACGCGCTTCTTCGGCTCGCTGTAGACCCGGTTTTGCAGCTCATATTTTTTCAGGATCAATACCAGCGTCGCCTGGTGAATGGGCGAAAACCTGGTGTGATAATGCTGCTCAATCGGGGCGGTCGCCTGACGGACGCCGCTATATAACGCGGCATAACGGGATTGAACGTCGTGCAGCTTTTTATCATCGAAATAAAGGTTGAATTTATTCTGCACGATGGCCGAATAAATAAACTGATACAGCTCGGAGAAAAACGCGTGGCTATTATGAATTTGCGCCCGCAATAAAGGCGACAGGTCGGCGCATAATTGCCGCACGTTCCGGATCAGCACCGGATCGTACACATTGAAAGGACGCCGGGTAAATGTGAGCGACGAAATCAGCAGGTTGAGAAACTGATTCTCATGGCGCTGTTCCAGCAGGGAAAAATCCAGCGACTGGATAAAATCAAGCTGGCTTTCGGATGGGATCGCATGGCCGCGCCGGTTGCGGTGCAGCGCAATACTCATATAGACCAGAAAATACTTCTTGCTGTTATAACCCAGCGGCACCAGCGGTTTCAGTCGCTGCCGGTAAAGCGTGGCGGCCCGCTCTATTTCAGGGGCGCACTGGGTTAAAAACTGCGCGGCGATGAATTTGTTTATCGGCTCATTGGCTTGATGGGGAACCAGACGGTGGTGCTCTCCGATTTCAACGGTTTTCAAAATAATCAGGCAGATGGCGATTCGCAGCAGGATTTCATCGCCCTCCAGTCGCGATCCCAGTTTGGGAATACCGGCGACGGTGAGTTTATTGGCCTGTAAAAAGCCGAGCAGCGCCTGATTATCATTTTTCAGCGTGGTCGGGCTGACGTGGAATTTGCGGTAATAGTCGCCTTTATTCACCACATCCTGTAAACACATCGCCACGCTTAACGCTTTGATGCGCTCTTCCGCGGTGGTGATATAACGGTTGAACGGGATATGGTCGAGAAAATCAATATATTCCCGATAGCTCATGGCGGAAATAATAAACTGATTATCAATATGCAGATGATAGGCGGGAGGAAGCCCCTCGTTGATCTCTTTCATCGTCCGTTTTAGCGTGGACAGGGTCTTGCCGAATTTGGTTATTACCTCGTCAATGGCCAGCGGACTGTGTTCCTGCACATATTTCAGAAAAGCGAGATCAAAGCTGTTCATTGTACGCTCATGCGGTGGATAGTTGGCGGTTACCGTTGGGTATAGGAAAGGGTAATTCACTGGGGATATTTTGCCCGATAACCGTCGATAAAAACCATGATGCAGGCCGGATAATAAGGATTTGTCCGCCGGAATCCGGGGGGCTTCCCGGATTCCGGCGAGGCGCTACACCTGAAACAACGCCATTGAGCGCGTAAGCTGCTGCGATTGCTCTTCCAGCGATTGGGTGGTGACCGAAAAGGATTTCACCAATTGGCTGTTTTGCTGCGCCGCCTTGTCGATCTGGTTGAAAGCGATATTGACCTGCTCAATGCCCCGGTACTGCTCCTGCGTCGCCTGGGAAATGTTTTTCATCAGTTGGGTGATGCGCATGATCGCCTCGTCCATTTCGTCCATGGTTTCGCCGGCGCGTGAAGCCAGATCCAGCCCCTCGGAAATTTTTGTCTGCGAGTCGGCGATCAGCGAGCGGATCTCTTTGGCCGCCTGGGCGCTGTTCTGCGCCAGATTGCGCACCTCCCCGGCCACCACGGCGAAGCCGCGCCCCTGTTCGCCCGCGCGGGCCGACTCCACCGAGGCGTTCAGCGCCAGGATATTGGTTTGGAAGGCGATGCCGTCAATCACGCCGAGAATATCGTTAATCCGTTTGGCGCTGGCGTCGATCTCCTGCATTTTTTCGATCACATAGCAGACGGACTCACTGCTGAGACCGCTGGTATCCGCCGCGCTGTTGGCAAGCTGGTGCGCCTGTTCCGCATGTTCGGCGTTGTTTTTCACCGTCGCGCTCAGCTGCTCCATGCTGGCGGCGGTTTGCTCCAGCGACGCGGCGGACTCTTCGGTACGCTGTGAAAGATGAATATTGCCTTCGAATAACTCGCGGCTGCCGCGATCGATGCTGCTACTGGCGTCCCGCACCTGGCTGACGGACTCCAGCAGCGCCCCCTGCATGCGGCCGATGGCGTCGTTGAGCCGCCCCAGTTCATTGTTGCCGCCCAGCATCAGGCGAGATGTCAGGTCGCCGGTGGCGACGCGCTCCAGTTGTTCAATGGCGTAATTCAGCGGCCGCAACAGCATATGCCGCAGCGCGCCCCAGGCCAGCGCAATCAGTAACACCGACAGCAGGCAGGAAACAGCGATAAGCAGCAGCATTAACCGCTCGTTGCGCGCCGATTGATCCAGCCCCTGTGCGGAGAGCTGTTGCGCGTGCAGACGGAAATTCCGAATGGATTGATCAAAGGCGTCGCTCAGCGGGCCGAGCTGTTTTTCGAGCACGTCGTAATATTCGTCGGTGTATTGTTTTTGCAGCGCGCTCAGCATCGGCGTCATGCCTTGCTCGAGATAATCCTGGTAGGTTTTCCGTATCGCCTGCGCCAGTTCATGCCGCTGGGTGCCGGGCTCTACGGACTCCAGGGCGCGAGCAATCTCTTGCTGCGACTGAAGCAGGTTGCTTTCCACTATTGCTGTCTCCTGCGTTCCCTCTTCAAGCCGCCCCATTTCAATTTTTCTCACCGCCAGCGTCGCCGACCCTCTGGCTCTCAGCGTCAGGTTATAGCCGTTCAGCAGGCTGCCGAGCTCGGTTCCCTGAATCTGGTTCAGCGCCAGCAGCGCCTGCCGGTCTTTTTTAATCGCCAGAATACCCATCGCGCTGACGACAAGCAGCAGCAGGGTGATTAATAACAATAATGTCAATAATCCGGCTCGAATGGAGATATTTTTCAGGCCCATGGTTTCCTTTTCCTTGTGTGTGCAGCATTAAAGAAACAGACGTCATAAAGCTCACGGCCTCGTTAAACCTCTTGTTTCTTTCGAGGCCATTCATCAAACAGAACATCACAGAAAATTCGGGATTAGTGCGGTGCGAGCATACCTGATGCCGATAAGGCAATAATAATATTAAATAGATAGGGCAACGCAGACCATCCGGGTAACCCGATTTATCATCCATCCGTTAAGGGGGCGCAGAACAGACGCCGAGCTTTAACTTCATCTTTTACGCTTCGCCTAAGTAAAAATCGGCTTATAAGCGCTAACCATTAGGGCAAGACGACGGATATTTGATTTTAGTTAAGCAGGTCGGGCCGCTATGCCTGTTCTGTACCGGCACGGTGGCCGTTTTAGATTAAGGAATATGGGAGATTCTGTTGTCTTGCCACTTGAAAAAACATAGTAATCATTACTATATTATTGACACGGGGACAGACCGGATGGAGCTAATGGATTTGGCGATATATACAACAAAGCTGTTTGACCGAAAAATGAAGAAGGAATACGTGACCGACGGTGATTTATGTCTGGCCGCGCTAGAAGTGATGAACGGTGACTTTGAGGCGGATTTAGGCGGAGGCGTATTAAAAAAGCGTCTGGCTCTACAGCTTGGTAAAAGTGGCGGCGCGAGATCCATCATCTTCTTCAAAAAAGGATGCGATGTGTTCTTTTTTGATGGCTGGAGAAAAAACCAAATTACCAAGAAAGGCGTGAAGGAAATTGAGGACGATGTACTAAAAACCTACAAAGACTTCGCAGCGGTTTTTCTCCAGTATGATGCGGCGACTATAGCCAGATTAAAGAAAGCAAAGCAATTAAGAGAGGTAAATTGCGATGGGTGCTAACCTGAAAGAGTTACAGGCGCTGGCGCAGGAACTGCACGAGCACGGCGCTATGCCAGACGAAACAATGTCCCGAATCAATGCCCGTGTCAGATCGCGCGAACTGCGTGAACGCATAGCCAAGGTTCATGTAATGACGGGGATTCAGATTAAATCCATGCGTGAACGTTATGGCATGTCGCAGTCAACGCTTGCTTATACGCTGGGTATGTCAGTTGAAAGCGTATCAAAGTGGGAGCGGGGAGAGATTCAACCTAGCGGCCCCGCATTGCGCATCCTCAATACGATTGATGCCAAAGGTCCGGAAGTCTTTGTGTTGTGATTTCTGTATGGGCTCAAAATTCCTTCTTCTCAATTGAGCCTGGGGAAAAGTCTTTATTTTTAACGCACAGTATCCGCTCTCCCTTTCATCGCTATATATCGGTTTTAGCGCTAAATAATTAGCCGTAGCGTTTGCGGCTGGTTTATCATCTGCGTAACAAGGTTACGCTTGTGCGTTCGGGATGCGCGCCCGGGATTCGTCCGGCGGTATTCCGACCGGTTTCTTCGGGGCGCCTGCGCGCGCCAGAAAACGATACCCAGAGGTATCCGAGGTTTATGTGCAGTTAACGAGTTTTACGGATTATGGCTTGCGGGCGCTGATATATATGGCATCGTTGCCCGGCGGGCAAATGACCAGCATTTCGGAAGTGACGGAAGTGTATGGCGTGTCGCGCAATCATATGGTCAAAATTATCAATCAGCTCAGCCGGGCCGGGTTCGTTATGGCCGTGCGCGGTAAAAATGGCGGGATCCGACTGGGAAAACCCGCCGAGTCCATCCGGATTGGCGATGTGGTGCGTAAGCTGGAGCCGCTCTCGTTAGTTAACTGTAGTCATGAATTTTGCCACATTACGCCGGCCTGCCGACTGAAACAGGTGCTCCAGCAGGCGGTGCAGAATTTCCTGCATGAGCTGGACCAATACACGCTGGCCGATTTGGTCAAAGAAAACCCACCACTTTACAAATTATTGTTGGTTGAATGAGATATGTTCAGCCTCCTGCTGATGACAACGGAGGAACCGCAATGTCACAAGATCCATTTCTGGAACGAGAAGCAGAAAAATATGAATCCCCCATCCCGAGCCGTGAATTCATTCTGGCGCATATCGCCAAGCGGGATACCCCGATTAAACGGGAAGAACTGGCCGCCGATCTGGAGTTAACCAGCGAAGAGCAACTCGAAGCATTGCGCCGCCGTCTGCGGGCGATGGAGCGCGACGGGCAGTTAATCTTTACCCGGCGCCAATGTTATGCCCTGCCGGAAAAGCTGGATCTGCTGCGCGGTACGGTGATCGGCCACCGCGACGGTTTCGGCTTCCTGCGCGTGGAGGGCCGTAAAGACGATCTTTACCTCTCCGCGGAAGAGATGAAGCGCGCCATTCACGGCGACGTGGTGCTGGCACAGCCGTTGGGAGAAGACCGCAAGGGGCGCCGCGAAGGCCGCATCGTGCGCGTGCTGGAGCCGCGCACCGGGCAGATCGTCGGGCGCTATTTCGTTGATGCCGGGGTCGGCTTTGTCGTCCCGGACGACAGCCGTCTGAGTTTCGACATTCTTATCCCGCAGGAAAATATCAACGGCGCCCGGATGGGCTTTGTGGTGGTGGTGGAACTGACCCAGCGCGCCACGCGCCGTACCAAAGCCATCGGGAAAATCGTCGAGATCCTCGGCGATAATATGGGCACCGGCCTGGCGGTGGACATCGCCCTGCGCACCCATGATATTCCCCATACCTGGCCGCCCCAGGTGGAAGAGCAGGTGAAAGACTTCGCCGAAGAGGTGCCGGAAGAAGCGAAAAAAGGCCGCGTCGACTTACGCAATCTGCCGCTGGTCACCATCGACGGCGAAGACGCCCGCGATTTCGATGACGCCGTCTACTGCGAGAAAAAACGCGGCGGCGGCTGGCGTCTGTGGGTGGCGATTGCCGACGTCAGCTATTATGTGCGCCCGAATACGCCGCTGGATCACGAAGCCCGCGCGCGCGGCACCTCGGTTTACTTTCCGTCGCAGGTGGTGCCGATGCTGCCGGAAGTGCTTTCCAACGGGCTATGTTCGCTCAACCCGCAGGTCGACCGCCTATGTATGGTGTGCGAGATGACCGTGTCGGGGCAGGGCAAGCTCACCTCGTACAAGTTTTATGAAGCGGTAATGCGTTCCCACGCCCGTCTGACCTACACCAAGGTGTGGAATATTCTGCTGGGCGACCAGGAGCTGCGCGCGCACTACCAACCGCTGGTGGGCGGTCTGGAAGAGCTGCATAAGATGTTCCGGGTGCTGGAGCGGGCGCGCGATATCCGCGGGGGCATCGCGTTTGAAACCGAAGAAGCGAAATTTATTTTCAACGCCGAGCGCCGCATCGAGCGGGTTGAAGCGGTGGTGCGCAACGACGCGCACAAGCTGATTGAAGAGTGCATGATCCTGGCTAATATCTCGGCGGCGAAATTTGTCGAGAAATATGAGGAGCCGGCCCTGTTCCGCGTGCACGATCGTCCCAGCGAAGATCACGTTCTGGCCTTGCGCAGCGTACTGGGCGAACTGGGGCTGACGCTAAAAGGCGGTATGAAGCCGCAACCGAAAGATTATGCCGATCTGATGCTGGAGATCGCCGGTCGCCCCGACCGTGAAATGCTGCAAACCATGCTGCTGCGTTCGATGAAGCAGGCGGTATACGACCCGGAAAACCGCGGACACTTCGGCCTGGCGTTAACCTCTTACGGCCACTTTACCTCGCCGATCCGCCGTTATCCCGACCTCTCGTTGCATCGCTCGATCAAGTACCTGCTGGGCGACCGCAAAGCGCGCTGGACGCCAACCGGCGGCTGGCACAGCGACCTAAACGAAATGCTGCAGCTGGGCATGCACTGTTCGCTGACCGAACGCCGCGCCGATGAGGCCACCCGCGACGTGGCGGACTGGCTGAAATGTGATTTTATGCAGGATCACGTGGGTGAGGTGTTCACCGGAATTATCGCCAGCGTCACCGGTTTCGGTTTCTTCGTGCGCCTCAAAGACCTGTTTATCGACGGGCTGGTGCACGTTTCCACGTTGGATAACGACTACTATCGCTATGATAATATCGGCCAGCGGCTGATCGGCGAGTCGCGCGGTCAGGTTTATCGTCTGGGCGACGAAGTGGAAATTCGTGTTGAAGCGGTCCATATGGACGAGCGCAATATCGACTTTGCGCTGGTCTCCAGCACCCGTAAACCGCGCGGCGAAGGGAAAACGGCCCGCGATCGGACCAAAAAGCCGGATAGCCGGGAAGCCAAACCGAGCCGTCGCCGGCGCAATGTCGCCAAGCCCGCGGCCAATTTTGAGCCTGATGCCGCTTTCCGTAAGGAAGACGAGCGCAAGGACAAACCGGCGAAGCCGAAAAAAAACGCCGATAAAACGCGCAAAAGCCCGGCGGCAACCAAGGCCAGACGCGCTAAGAAGAAGCCGGCCGAGTAATATTCACCGCGCCTGCTCCCTCCCCTGCGAAGGGGAGGGTTGGGGTGGGGTAGGACCCAAAAGATTGTCATCAATCTCCAACGGGCGGACGCCGCCCGTTTATGATTAATTTGAAGAGTAGCAATGAGCGAAATTATTTACGGTATTCACGCCGTCAAAGCGTTGCTGGAGCGCGATCCGCAACGCTTCCAGGAAGTTTTCATCCTCAAGGGGCGCGACGATCGTCGTTTGCAGCCGGTGATTGCCGAACTGGAAGCGCAGGGTATTGTGATTCAGCTGGCTAACCGTCAGTGGCTGGATAGTCAGGCCGAAGGAGCGGTGCATCAGGGTATTGTCGCCAAGGTCAAAGAGGGGCGGAAGTATCAGGAGAACGATCTGCCGTCCTTGCTCGAGGGGTTGGAGACGCCTTTTTTACTGGTGCTGGACGGCGTTACCGATCCGCACAATCTCGGCGCCTGTTTGCGTAACGCCGATGCGGCGGGAGTGCATGCGGTTATCGTGCCGCGCGATCGTTCGGCGCAGATGAACGCCACTGTGAAAAAGGTGGCCTGCGGCGCGGCGGAAAGCGTGCCGCTGATCGCCGTGACCAACCTGGCCCGCACGTTGCGACTGCTGCAGGAGCACAATATCTGGATCGTCGGCACGGCGGGCGAAGCCGACCATACGCTGTATCAAAGCAAGCTGACCGGACCGCTGGCGCTGGTGATGGGGGCTGAAGGCGAGGGAATGCGCCGCCTGACCCGCGAGCATTGCGACGAACTGATCGGCATCCCGATGGCGGGCAGCGTCTCTTCACTGAACGTTTCCGTCGCCACCGGCGTATGCCTGTTTGAAGCGGTGCGTCAGCGTAGTTGACGGCCAATCAGGCGTTTGCTTTGCCAGCGTCTGTCTCGGGCATCGGCGCCACGTTATATTCACCACCACGGTAACCTAAAGGAAATTTACGCCATGATTATTGTCAGCGCATTACTCGCTTTTGCCTCTTACTTTTTCATCGGGTTCGTCATGGTGCTGGCATTCCTGTTTATTTATACCCGCGTCACGCCGCATGACGAGTGGACGCTGATTAAGCAGAACAACGCCGCCGCCGCCGTCGGTTTCGCCGGCGCGCTGATCGGGTATGTGATTCCGCTGGCCAGCGCGGCGGTGAATTCGGTAAGCCTGGTTGACTACATCACCTGGGGGATAGTGGCGCTGGTGATCCAGCTTGTCATCTATGGCGCGGTGCGGCTGTATATGCCGGCTATCAGCCAGCGTATTCAGAATAATGAAGTGGCGTCCGGCGTTTTCCTGTGCACGGCCTCGCTGGGCGGCGGGATTCTGAACGCGGCCTGTATGACATACTGAGACCGGCGCCGACCGCGGTCGCCCTGATTTTCAGGAAAGCGGCATCAGCGGTATAGCACCGCGCGGGCGAACCAGACGCCGGGAAGCGTGGCGTGCTCGGATTTCAGCACGATGGTGTAGTAACGGGCGCCTTGCTCATCCGCCCGGCGCTGAATGGCCCGATCCGCGTCATCCGGGCTGCCGTTTACGCTGACGGACGCGGTGCCGATTTTTTGCAACGCGGCGGTTTGCGCGTAGGTAATCAGCTGCGCCCGTTCCGTCGGCGGCGGCGGGAAAGCCGGCGCGCCGGTCAGCGTGCCGCAGGCGGCGACGCATAGTGAGAAAATCGCCGCCAGTAAAGCTCTCAGCATGGTGCATTGCTCCATAACGTTTGTCAGCCTGATGAGTGTAGCGCGCTTTATCGCCATCCCGTAGGGATTTGTCCTCCGCCCGCGGTCGGGTTCAGAGGGATTTTATCAGCGCCGCATTGCCATGTTTGAGCTAAACCATTGCGAATTTGTTTTTAAAAAGAACGTCTTTTTGGTGCTATGGTGTTTTTCATCGGGCTTACGTTCAAATTGGGCGATGACAGGTAGAGAAAAAGTACATGGTTGAAATTTCACTGGATACCATTAACGGTATTAATGCTTTGCATGCGGTTCCCGGCGGAAAACACCATCTTCCCTTGCCAACTATTTTTTTCTTTCACGGTTACCTCTCCTCAAAAGAGGTCTACTCCTATTTTGGCTACGCGCTGGCCGAGGCCGGCTTCCGGGTGATTTTGCCGGATGCCGCCATGCACGGCGCCCGTTATGACGGCGATGACGCCCGGCGGCTGCACCATTTTTGGGACATTCTGCAGTCTAATATTCGTGAACTGCCCGGCTATGTGGAAGAGTATCGGCGGCGCGGGTTGATCGCCGACGAACGCATCGGCGTGTGCGGCGCTTCCCTGGGGGGCATGAGCGCGCTGGGGAGCATGGCGCGCTACCCCTGGATTTCCGCCGTGGCGGCCTTTATGGGATCGGGCTATTTTTCCACTCTGTCCCATGCGCTCTATCCCCCGGTGCCCGCCGACAGCGCGGGCGCCGATATTGCGCGCCGGCAACTGTCCGCCACGCTCGCCGAGTACGATGTTTCCCCCCGTCTGGCGGCCTTGGCCGATCGTCCCTTACTGCTATGGCACGGCGACGCGGACGATGTGGTGCCGGCGCGGGAGAGCGAGCGTTTATATCAGGCGCTGAAGGCAAGCGGTCAGGATGGCAATCTGACCTATCTGACCGAGGCGGGCGTGACGCACCGCATCACGCCGTTGGCGCTGCGGGCGGGGGTTGATTTTTTTCGCCGGCATCTGCCCGCGTAGGCGCAAAGCGTGGCGACGAATATCCACGGCGTTATGGATCCTTATCTGGTCGGGAGCTGAGTATGTATCAATCGATGGTGTTGTGGGGCGAACGGACGCGCGTACGGCTATTGCGCACCGCGGCGGTAATGGCGTTGTCGACGGCCGCGGCGTTGTTTGCCACGCTGGCGGCGGCCGCAGGCTTTGATCCTGAGGCCACCATTAAAATCGGCTCCCTGGCGGAACCGCAAAATCTGGACAATACCGCCGGCGCCGGGCAGGGAATCAACGAAGCGTTTAACGGCAATGTGTATGAGGCGCTGTTTCAACTGACCGATAAAGGCAGGGTGGAAAAGCAGCTGGTGACGGATTACCAGGTCAGCGAGGACGGCCTGGTGTATCGTTTTACGCTGCGTCCGGGCGTACGGTTTCATTCCGGGAAAACGCTGACGGCGGCGGATGTAAAATTCAGTATTCAACGGGTGCTGGCGCCGGAGTCGAAAAGCTCGCGCAAGAATAGCCTGAAAGCCATTGCCGGGATCGACACGCCGGACGACCGCACGGTGGTCGTCACGCTCTCTTCGCCTTCTATTTCGCTGGCGTACAACCTCAGCTACGTGTGGATTGTCAACGATCGGGCGACCAGCCTCACTACCCGTGAGGACGGCACCGGCCCTTATCAGTTACAAAACTGGCGGCGCGGTTCGGCGCTGGCGCTGAAGCGGTTTGACGGCTACCGGGGTGACAAGCCGACCAACGCCGGCGTGGTTTTTCAGTACTTTACCGACGCCTCGGCGCTGAACAATGCGTTGCTGACCGGCGCGGTCGATATCATTACCTCGGTGCAGAGCCCGGATTCGCTGGCGCAGTTTAAAGATAACCCGGCCTTTGCGGTGACGGAAGGCCATTCCACCACCAAGCTGTTGTTGGCCTACAACGACCGCGTTGCTCCTTTCAACGACGCCAATGTCCGCCGGGCGATTATTCGCGCTATCGATACCCGCAAGCTGCTGACCTCTATCTGGGGCGACTATGGCACGTTAATCGGCTCTTTTGTGCCGCCGACCGACCCCTGGTACGTGGATTTGACCGCGGTAAACGGCTATAACCCTCAGAGCGCGAAGGAGTTGTTGGCGAAAGCCGGTTACCCGGACGGCTTTACCTTTACGCTGGACACGCCGAACTACGATCCGCATCCCATCGTGGCGCAGTTTCTGCAAAACGAGCTGGCGAAGGTGGGGATCAAGATAAAAATCAACGTGATTACCGCCAATGAGTGGTACACGAAAATCTATAAGGCGCATAATTTCCAGGCGACGTTGCAGGAACATGTGAACCACCGCGACATCGTGTTTTATGGCGATCCCAATTTTTATTGGGGCTATGATAATCCGCAGGTTAGCGCGTTGATTAAAGAGGCGGAGCTGGCGTCCAGCGAAGAGGAACAGACGCGCAAGCTGACCGAAGCGAACCGCATCATCGCCGACGATGCGGCGAGCGGCTGGCTGTATCTCTATCCGCAAATCGTGGTGGCGGCCAATACCATCGACGGCTACCCGGTGAATGGCTTGAATGCGCAGTTTTTCGCATGGAATATCAAGAAGCGTCAGAGATGATGGCGACCCGCTCCCATGGCGGGCAGGGGCATTAAATTAAGGTTGGTTATCATTACTATGGCCGTTTATCTGCTCCGTCGCTCCATTATTCTGCTGTTGTCCGCCTTTATCGCCATCGGCGTGCTGTTCGTCCTGTTGCGCCTGCTGCCCGGCGATCCGGCCAATGCATTGGTTTCTATCGGGGCGGATCCGGAACAGATCGCCGCGGCGCGGCGTCAGGTGGGATCGGACCTTCCCGTGCTACAGCAGTTCCGGCGGTTCGTACACCAGCTGTGGCGTTTCGAGCTGGGTTCCTCGTTTGTCAGCGGCGTGCCGGTGGCCGATGAAATCCGCGCCCGGCTGACCATAACCCTGCCGCTCACGCTGCTTTCCTTTGCGCTGGCGATAGTGATTGCCGCGCCGCTGGGCATTATTGCGGCGGTAAAGGCTGAACGCTGGTACGGCGCGCTGATTTCGGTGGTCTCGCAGATCGGCATCGCGGTGCCGGTATTCTGGATCGGCATCCTGCTGGTAACGATTTTTGCCGTCAATCTGCGGCTATTCCCTTCCGCCGGGTTTCCCGCCGAGGGCTGGCAAGCTCTGCCGGCGGCGCTGCATAGTTTTATTCTGCCGGTGAGCACCATCGCGATCGTTATGTCGGCTTCCCTGTTACGCTACGTGCGTTCGGCTACCCAGGACGTGCTGGGGAGCGATTATCTGCGCACCGCGCGGGCGCTGGGGGCCAGTTTCCCGCAGGCGCTTATCAGGCACGGTATCCGCAATGGCGCAGTTCCGGTGATTGCCATCCTCGGCATTGAGCTCGCTTCAACCTTGCTGGGCGCGGTGGTGGTTGAGCAGGTGTTCGCGCTGCCCGGTCTGGGATCGATGCTGCTGCTGGGCATCGGCCAGCGGGATTATCCCAATGTGCAGGGCGTGTTGCTGGTTTCCACGCTGCTGGTGCTGCTGATTGGCTTTATCGCCGATGTGGCCCAACGCCTGATCGATCCGCGTTTACGCGGCGGCGCGTCGGGAACGGCGCCATGATTCTCCCGTCCCCTATTACCCGCAGGCGATGCGCCGCCTTTTCACCGACATTAATCCTGGGGATAGTGCTGGTGGGCATCCATATTATCGTCGCGCTGACTACCCTGTTCTGGACGCCCTATGACCCCACGGCGATGAGCGGCGGACGGCTGGCCGCGCCATCTATGGCGCACTGGGCCGGCACGGATAAACTGGGGCGGGATCTGTTTACCCAGATCATGATCGGCGGGCGTATCGCGTTGCAGGTGGGATGCGGCGCGGCGCTCGTCGGGCTGGCGATCGGCGTGCCCCTTGGCCTGCTGGCGGCGTTTGCCAGCCGTACGCTGGATGACGTGCTGGCGGTGACGCTGGATATTCTTATCGCTTTTCCCACGCTGCTGCTGGCGATGCTGATCGTGGCGGCCGGCGATGGCGCCAGCCTGGGGTCGGCCGTTATGGCGCTGGGGATCGCCATTTCCGCGATTGTGGCGCGCCTGACGCGCATTCTGGCGAAACGGGTGTTGCGCATGGACTATATTACCGCCGCTCGGACCTCGGGCACGTCGTGGGCCGGTATTGTGATGCGGCATATTTTACCGAATATCTGGCCGACGCTGTCGGTGAATATAGCCTTGCAGTTCGGTCTGGCGGTGATTGCCGAAGCCTCTTTGTCTTATCTGGGGCTTGGCGCGCCGCCGCCGGAGGCGTCCTGGGGACGGCTGTTGCAGGAGGCGCAGGGAACCCTATATAGCGCGCCTTTGGCGGCGATCGCCCCCGGCATCGCCCTGGTGACGCTGGTTATCGGCGTCAATTCGCTGGCGGATGGCCTCAGGACCGCGGCCGATGCCGCCCAGGGGAGACGCTGATGAACCCGTTGCTTCGCGTGGACGCGCTGTCGTTGCGCTCGGGCCGACAGACGCTGGTGTCGGATCTCTCCTTTACCATTGCGCCGGGAGAACGGGTGGGGTTAATCGGCGAGTCGGGATCGGGAAAATCACTTACCGCGCTGGCGGTTATCGGGCTGCTGCCGGCCGGGATTCAGGCGCAGGGGTCCGTGGTGCTGGCCGATCGGCAGGTCATCGGCGCCGGCGATCGGCAACTGACCCGGCTGCGGGGCGACGGCGTGGCAATGGTGTTTCAGGAGCCGCTGACCGCGCTGGATCCGTTGATGAAAATCGGCCGGCAGTTGGCGGAGCCGCTCAGGCGCCGAGCGCTGCGCGACGGGCGCGCGGCCGATCGCCGAACGGTGGAGCGCGAGGTGTTGAGCTGGCTCGAACGGGTGGCGCTGTCGCCGCCGCGGAGGATCGCCGCGGCCTGGCCGCATGAGCTGTCCGGCGGGCAGCGTCAGCGGGTGGCGATAGCCATGGCGCTGGCCTGCCGGCCGGCGCTGCTGATTGCGGATGAACCCACGACGGCGCTGGATGTGACCACTCAGGCGGATATTTTAGCGTTATTGACCGACCTGGTGCGGGAGCAAGGCTCCGCGCTGCTGTTTATCAGCCATGACCTGCCGGTAGTGGCGAAAGTCGCCGACGACGTGATGGTGATGAACAACGGGCATCTGGTCGAGCAGGGCGACCTGGCGACGGTATTCAGCCAGCCGAAAAATGGCTATACCCAAATGCTGGTCGCCACCGCGCGCGCGTTTGACAAGATACTGGGCGGTCCGTCATGAGCCTGATCGAGGTCAGCCACCTGGCCTTCGGCTACCACCGGGATCGGCGCATACTCAATGACGTTTCGCTGCAAATCCGGCGCGGGGTGAATGTCGGGATCGTCGGTGAGTCGGGATCGGGCAAAACCACCCTGCTGCGGCTCCTGCTGGGGTTGCTCAGGCCGTCGCAGGGGGAGATCCGCTTTAACGGCGCGCGGTTGGATCCCGCCAACCGGGCGTTTATGCGCGATTACCGCAAAGCGGTGCAGGTGGTCTTTCAGGATCCCTATTCGTCGCTGGATCCCCGCCAGCGGGTGCGGGATATCATCGCCGAACCTTTGCGCTCGCTGGGGATTCCCGGCCCGGTGGAGCCGAGGGTGCTGGAGGTCCTCAATGCGGTGGGGCTGGCGGAAGAGAGCCTCGATCGTTACCCGCACGCCTTTTCCGGCGGCCAGCGTCAGCGCATCGCCATTGCCCGGGCGATAGTTTCCCGTCCGGCGGTGCTGCTGGCCGATGAAGCCGTCAGCGCGCTCGATTTGGCGACCAAACTCCGCATTGTGGAACTGCTGAAAACCTTATCGCATAGCCTTACGCTGGCGCTGGTATCGCACGATCTGAGCGTGGTGGCCGCGCTGTGCGAAGAGATGGTGATCGTGGAGCGCGGCCGCATTGTGGAGAGCGGCCGGGTGGAGGATATTCTCGCCGCGCCGCGCCATGCGTATACGCAAAAGCTGTTGGCCAGCATCCCGCGCATGCCGCGTTGAAGAGGACGGCGCCTGTGAGAATTGGCGACCCAGCGTGCCGGCCTGGCGCGGTTCGGCCTGTCTGATAATATCCGCCGTCGCCGCTTGTGTTCTCCCGCCGGGAACACTATACTTACGCGTCATTTTTTCAGCCGCACACATACACACGTTCCTTGCTTCCATGGGCCGCGGTTGACCCTGACAGGAGGCTGAATAATCCGTAAGGAGCAATTCGATGCGTCATTACGAAATCGTTTTTATGGTTCATCCTGACCAAAGCGAACAGGTTCCAGGCATGATCGAACGCTATACCGGCGCCATCACGGCGGCGGAAGGTACGATCCACCGTCTGGAAGACTGGGGCCGCCGTCAACTGGCTTACCCGATCAACAAACTGCACAAGGCTCACTACGTTCTGCTGAACGTTGAAGCGCCGCAGATCGTTATCGACGAGCTGGAAACAAACTTCCGCTTCAACGACGCCGTTATCCGCAGCATGATTATGCGCGTTAAACACGCGGTAACCGAAGCATCTCCGATGGTTAAAGCGAAAGACGAACGCCGTGAGCGTCGTGAAGATTTCGCAGAAGCCGGCGATGATACGGATGCTGGGGATTCTGAAGAGTAATTGTGGTGACGACCAATCGTCTGGTGTTGTCGGGCACGGTGTGCAAGACCCCCATTCGTAAAGTCAGTCCTTCGGGTATTCCTCACTGCCAGTTTGTGCTCGAGCACCGATCGGCGCAGGAGGAAGCCGGATTCAACCGGCAAGCATGGTGTCGTATGCCCGTGATTGTCAGTGGACCAACGTCACAAGCATTTACCCACAGTATAACGGTCGGCACGCAACTCACCGTACAGGGGTTTATTAGCTGCCATCAAGGGCGCAATGGCCTGAGTAAAATAGTATTGCATGCCGAGCAGATTGAATTGATAGATTCTGGAGACTAGCCAAATGGCACGTTATTTCCGTCGTCGCAAGTTCTGCCGTTTCACCGCGGAAGGCGTTGTAGAGATCGACTATAAAGACATCGCTACGCTGAAAAACTATATCACTGAAAGCGGCAAGATTGTTCCGAGCCGTATTACCGGTACTCGTGCAAAATACCAGCGTCAGCTGGCTCGCGCTATCAAGCGTGCGCGTTACTTGTCTTTGTTGCCGTACACTGATCGTCATCAGTAATCGGCCACTGTCCATTAACGAGACTTTGAGAGGATAAGGTAATGCAAGTTATTCTGCTTGATAAAGTAGCAAACCTGGGCAGCCTGGGTGATCAGGTAAACGTCAAAGCGGGCTATGCTCGCAACTTCCTGGTTCCGCAGGGCAAAGCCGTGCCGGCAACCAAGAAAAACGTTGAGTTCTTCGAAGCGCGTCGCGCGGAACTGGAAGCCAAACTGGCCGACGTTCTGTCTGCCGCCGAAGCTCGCGCCGCCAAGATCAAAGAACTGGGCAGCGTTACCATCGCGTCTAAAGCGGGCGACGAAGGTAAACTGTTCGGCTCCATCGGTACTCGCGATATCGCTGATGCGGTAACCGCGGCCGGTGTTGACGTTGCGAAGAGCGAAGTTCGCCTGCCGAACGGCGTTCTGCGTATTCTGGGCGAGCACGAAGTAAGCTTCCAGGTACACAGCGATGTGTTCGCTACGCTGAATGTGGTTGTTGTTGCTGAAGCGTAATTGCTGACAGTGACGAGTAAAACGCCGGCCTTGTGCCGGCGTTTTGCATTTTCGGGACCGGGAAATCAGCGGGCGCGGGTAAAGGCGCCGTCGGCGTTGCGGGTGAACCTGACGACCTGATTATCGGTGGTTTCTATTTCCAGCACCGCCACCGTGCCCTGCGCGTTCAACTGCAATTTGACCGCCTGACCGGCCCGCAGATTGCTGAGCGGTTTGTCGTTGCCTTCCACCTGAGCCATGGCGAAAACGTCGCCGACCGGCAGATTGTTGTCGCGAAACAGCTGCGCCAGCGTCTGGCCGGAGGCGATCTGATAGCTGCGCCAGGGCGTCGGCGTATTCTGCGGCGGGGGCTGCACCGGCGGGGCTGCGGGCGGTTGTTGCGCCGCCGGCCGGTTTTCGATCATTTCCGCCCGGATGGGAGCATTATCATCCGCCTGTTCCGCCGGCGCGGAAACCGTGCGCGGCGCCTGGGTCTGGGGCGGGCTGTAAGGCCATAGCAATAGCGCCAGCAGTAGCGCGATAGCAACTAAAATCCAGCGGCGATGGAACAGCGGAAGGGGTTCCATCCAACGATAATGGTCGGGCAGATGCCAGATTTTTCGCAACGAGGTCTTAATGCGCTGCCCGGATGACGGCGGCGATTGGGGATCCTCCACCGTTTCATCCTCGGCGCGCTCGGGTTGCCGATGAATAAAACGCTGGCAGCGGCGTAATAACGCTTGATAACCCCAGGTAACTTTCCGCTTCCTGGGCGCAATTCTGCCCATGGTGACCTCTCTTGCAACGGTATATAAATGGAAACAGGTTAGTATATCGGTAACAAGCGGATAATAACCAGCTAACTCTTTGATGCTTAAGGAAACAGAAGTACAGAATGTTCTGAATTTCCAGTATAGGCCAGTGAGCCGGAATTACCCCATCGATCGGCAGATAAAAGTTATTCATCCGCACACAGGATTTTACCCTAATCTCCGGCGCTGTTATGCTGCGCTTTCGGTTTTTTACAGTTTAAAAGGAACATGCATGACAACCCCTTCTTTTGATAGCGTCGAGGCGCAGGCAAGTTACGGCATCGGTTTACAGGTGGGTCAACAGCTACAGGAATCTGGTCTGGAAGGGTTGATCCCGGAAGCCCTGGTCTCCGGTTTGCGCGATGCGCTGGAAGGCAATGTGCCGGCGGTCCCGGTGGATGTGGTTCACCGCGCCCTGCGCGAGGTGCATGAACGCGCCGACGCCGTGCGCCGCGAGCGTCAGCAGACGCTCGCGGTGGAAGGACAGCAGTTCCTGGCGGAGAATGCGCAGAAAGAGGGCGTGAGCAGCACCGAATCAGGCTTGCAGTTCCGCGTGCTGACTCAGGGCGACGGAGAGATCCCGTCTCGTCAGGATCGGGTGCGCGTTCATTATACCGGCCGCCTGATTGACGGCAGCGTGTTTGATAGCTCGGTCGAACGCGGCCAGCCCGCCGAATTCCCGGTCAGCGGGGTGATCCCCGGCTGGATTGAAGCCTTGACCCTGATGCCGGTCGGCTCCAAGTGGGAGCTGTATATCCCCCACAATCTGGCCTATGGCGAACGCGGCGCCGGCGCGTCTATTCCGCCGTTCAGCGCCCTGATTTTCGAAGTCGAGCTGCTGGAAATTCTGTAAGCTCGCTTAATGCCATAACGGGAAAGGCGCTCGCTGAGCGCCTTTTGAGTTTGCTGACAAACCCACCCTCGAATACCCCCACCGGTCATCCCCGGCAATCACCTCCGTCATCCCTGCGTCCGTAGGCAGGGATCTGCTTTCGCAAGCGGTTCGGTATTGCTGAGATCCCCGCCTGCGCGGGGATGACGGATTTAGAGTGCGGGGATGACGGATTTGGCGTCGCTATTACCAATAGCTACTTTTTCAGATCAATGCGCGCTGTTGCGCCGCTCAAGGGATTGGGAAATGGCCTGTAGCAAATCCGGCACATCCATTTTGGGCAACACCACTTCAATCAGCGCCAGGAGGGGCCGCCGGTTTATTTCATCCAGGGTTTCAGCCAGCTGCGATGGCGAATTTATTTGCCGGGCGAGAATATTATCGCGGTCGCCGCCCAGTGCGGCGGGCAGCTGCGTCCAGTTCCAGGCGGCGATGTCATTATAGCGCTGCTGCGGGCCGTGTATCGCCCGCTCGACGGTATACCCCTGATTGTTGAGTACAAAGATCGCGATCTGAAGATCGTAGCGGATGATGGAGCCCAGTTCCTGTGCCGAGAGCTGGAACGAGCCGTCGCCGATCAGCAGCACGACCCGGCGAGCCGGAGCCGCCATTTGCGCGCCGAAAGCGGCGGGCAGCGTATAGCCGATAGATGCCCATAGTGACTGAACGATAAACAGGCAATCTTGCGGCAGCCGCAGGGAGGCGGAGCCAAAGCAGGCCGTTCCCTGTTCGGCGACGATGATATCGCCGGGGCGGAGGAACCCCTGAATTTGCCGCCAAAACCCGCGTTGATCCAGCGTATCTTTTTCATTGGAGGCCAGGAGAGCCGGCGGGGCAATCGCCGGGTGTTGCCAGCGGGATGAAAGCGTGGATGTTATCTTCTCCAGGACTTCGATTGCGGCCAGCATCGGGATATTGGAAAAGGTTTTATGCCCCACGCGGGCGGCGAAAGGCTGAATATCGATACTTTTTTCAACGGGAATATGCTGGCTGAATCCGGCGGTAATGGTATCGGCAAAGCGGACGCCGACGCAGACGATCGCATCGGCATCTTCAATCAGCGATCTTATGTTCTCATCGCTGGCGCTGCCCGCATAGGTGCCGGTAAAGCAGGGATGTTGTTCGTTCAACGTGCTTTTACCCATCAGCAGGGTCGAGTGCGGGAAAGGCGTATGATCCAGCCAGCGTTGCAGCGCGCCGGCGGCGCCGAAGCGTTCGGCAAGAAAATCCGCCAGCAGCGATACTGAATTGGCCGTACCGAGCATGGCCGTCGCCGCGGCGATGAATGCTTGCAGAGAGGCGTCAGAGCACGCCGGCTCTGCTATCGGCAAGGGGTAGGGACGATTTTCCGTTGCCGCGGCGGCCACATCCAGCGGCAGCAATAAGTAAACCGGCCGGTGGAGGCGCAGCGCTTCTCCCACCACCCGATCGATCTCCACGGTTGCGTTGGCGACGGTAAGCGCGGCGCAGGCGGCGGTGACCTCTGCCGCCATGCGCAGAAAGTGGCCGAAATCGCCGTCTCCCAACGAGTGGTGCAGCAACTCGCCTTTGCGCTGCGCCAGGAGATTGGGGGCGAAGGCGATATGAATAACCGGTACGTATTCGGCGTAACTGCCGGCAATGCCGTTGATCGCACTGAGTTCGCCGACGCCAAAGGTGGTCAGCAGGGCGGCGGCGGGTTTGCAGCGCGCATATCCATCGGCGGCATAGGCGGCATTCAGTTCGTTGGCGCAGCCAACCCATGCGATCTGCTTATGGTTAATCACGCAATCGAGAAATTGCAGATTGTAATCGCCCGGTACGCCAAAAAGGTGTCTGATGCCGATTTGAGCAAGACGATCCAGTAAATAATCGCCTATCGTATAGCCGTTAAGCATTGTTTTCCCCCATGGGTAAGCGTATTACCTACAGGCAAGTATTGGCGATATCTTAAAAAATTCTAATGTTTAACCGGTGCGAAAAATGGCAACCAGGCGTTACATTCGCAGAAATACCGCCTGCCAGGCGGCGTTTCTGATTATTTTTTCTAATGAATAGAGTGGTTAGCGTTGATCGAGCAGCGGCCGGTAATGATGCACCTGACGCATCGCCACCAGATCCTTGCGCCTGACGGCGTTCGTCGGCACCGGGCTGCCCGCCAACGAAGCGGTATCGACGGTCAGGGTCGCGATGCCCGGCTCCTGCCACAGCACCCGTTCATGCCGCGGGAAGACGAAGGTTTCCGGTCCGAATATCCCGCTGTATCCGCCGCGCTGGCGGCGCGGGTCCAGGCTGTTGGCAAAGGCCAGATAGACATTGTTTTCACCGGCGCGGGTGCGCAACAAATGCCAGTGCAGCGGATCGGCTCCCACCGGGATCGGGTAATTTTGCGCAACCTGGCTGCCGCCGTGGCCGCTGACGAAACCGCCGCCGAGCGCGGCCGAACAGGCCACGATGTCGCAGCCCATCAGGGTGAGAATACGGCCTGACTCGGGAAACAACGCGTCATTGCCCGACAGCAGGCCCAGGCGCCCCAGCGGCGTATCGAATACGCCCCACCGTTCGCCGGCCGTCGCCCACGACTGATGGGCCAGGGGCAGATGAATCTGGCGGTAGCTGCCGATCATCCCTTCCGGCCCCAGCAGTACCTGGGTGTTGTAGTATTTCTCTTCCTGCTGTTCCGCCATGCCGACCACCAGATAAACCCGCAGCGTCATGGCCAGCTGGATCAATGACCGCAGCGCCGGGGCGTCCGGCGTCTGAGCGTTGGTTTGCGGCGCGCGATGGCCGGTCAGCGCCATTTCGGGAAACACCACCAGTTCGCTTTGTTGCCGGTCGACCGCCTCCTGCGTCAGCGCCGCGATCTGGGCGAGATTGTCCTCAACGCTATCGGCGGGGGAGAACTGGCAGACGGTAATACGGCTCTGTTTGCCCGCCGGCAGGGGATGATGACCGTAAAGACCGAAAAAGTCCGCCGGGTTCCACAGAAAGCTGTCGCTAAGCAGCGCGTGGTACTCCTGCGGCCGCCGCTGGGCGAACACCGGCTCGCCCAATACCTGACGCCGGCGGCTGAGCCGCACGTCAATCTCGCCGTAGGCAATGCCGTCTCCGTTATCCACCACGTCTAGGATCGCGCCGTCCGGGGCGATAATCCCGCTGCCGCCGCTGAACTGCACGCCGCGCTCCAGCCCCCAGCGGTTGCTTTCCAGCAGATAGCAGCTGTTTTCCATGGCGCGGCTGATCCAGTAGGGGGCCGGGGCGCGTTCCGCCAGCCAGTTGCTGACGTGACAGATGATATCCGCCCCCGCCAGCGCCAGCAGTCTGGCGGTTTCGGGGAAATGGATATCCATGCAGATCAGTATGCCGATCTTGCCGAGCGGCGTATCAAACACCTGATGCCCGACGTCGCCCGCCGCCGCCCACTTGGGTTCGGAAATATAGGGGTGGCTTTTGCGGTGGCGGCCGATCACCCCCTGCGGGCCGATCAGCAGCGCGCTGTTGTAATACAGTTGGCTTTCCGCATCCACTTCCGGCATCCCCAGCACGATATGGCACTGATAGCGCCGCGCCAGTTCGCTAAAACGCGCCGACGTTGCGCCGGGCACGGTTTCCACCTGGTCGGCGATCTCCCGGCGGTCATACCAGCAGTAGCCGGTTGTCGCCATCTCCGGCGTGGTGATCAGTTTGGCCCCCTGGCGGGCGGCCTGTTCCACCAGATCCAGCAGGCGGGCGATATTCTCTTCTTTGGCGAACATCGCCGGTTCGAACTGGACGGCGGCGGCGAGAAAAGGAGCTGTTGACATGGCGAATCCTTACTGACGGTTAATGTTGCCGTGACGACCGGCGCAAGCGGCGGCGCGGCAGGAAAAATAAACCCGTGACGGCGCTAGGCGCTTCACGCTTTCTTGACCGGCGCGGTCATGGAAAAAACATCGTTGGCCTGGATAAGTACGCTGGAGATCTCCTCTACCGTGATGCGTTTATCCATCGCCTGCTGGCGCAGGATTTCATAGGCCCGCTCCTCGCTGATGCCGTGTATGCGCATCAATATCGCTTTGGCTTCGCTGACCTGGCGGATCCCCAGCATCTTCTTTTCCAGGCGTTCGATGCGCTCCATCATCCGCTGCTGCTGTTGCCGGTGGTGCAGCGCCACCACCATCGAAGAGAGCAGGCCGGAAGCGCGGATCGGGGTGGTGATGGTCGCTCCGGCCCCCATGTGCAGCGCCTGATCGATAAAGGTCGGATTTTCATAGGCGATGATCGAAATCAGCGCATGTCGGGAGTGATCCAGCCAGGGAACGTCCGGTTCCGGCTGGTCCGACTGCGGGGCGAAGAAAATCAGATCGGTATCGGCGGGAAGCTGTTCCGGTATCGGCCAGAATGCCCTGACTTTGAATCCCATGCGTCGCAGATGACGGGTCAGGGTTTCACCATCTTCATCATCGGGATGCAGCACCACGCAGCGGATCCCCCGGCTGAGGAGCAGAGCGGTGGTGCTGTTGCGGGAGTCGTTACGGCGCATTGGGATACTCCACTTTTGTCAGTTTGGTGACCCAGTCTCCCTGAACCTGATTGGTCATATAAGGATCGGGCGCCACGATGCGACGGGACTCCCGCACGATGGTGAATTGCCCGGCGGCGTCGGCTTTGCCGATGCGCGGGTAAAGCCCGGTATGCTGGTTCAGCGGATCGATCCTGATCCGGCCCTGCGGGGCGTCGAATTCGCTGCCCCGCAGCGCGGAGGATAAACACGGCATGGCGTCGCTGCCGCACTCCCGCATGGCGTTGGCGAACAGGTGCATCTGGCTGTAGGTCGCTTCCCAGTTCATATCGGTGGTCAGGTTCGGGCCGAACATCTGATGAAATTTGTCCAGCGCGGCCAGGTTAGCGCGGGTTTGCAGGCTCTGGAAATAGGGCGAGGAGGTGAAGTGTCCTGCCGCCAGTTCGGCGCCCATAACGGCGATTTCGGTTTCAGAGGTATTCAGGCTGCCGATGGGCGTCCGCGCGGGATCGAGCCCCACCTCGTGATAGGCGCGGTAAAGGTAGGGCACGGTCTGGCCGATGACCGTGCTGAAGATAAAGTCCGGCTGTTTTTTGCGGATCTCTTCCAGTACCGGCAGGAAAGCCTCATACGGCGCATTGAGGTCCAGATAGCGTTCGCCGATCACCGCGCCGTCGTCCCGCTGCAACAGCAGTTCCTGCATATTGCGGTTGCATTCGTAAGGGAAAACGTAACGGGAGCCGATCATATACACTCTGGCGCCGAAATGGCTGGTCAGGTAATCCTCCAACTGGACGCAGTTCTGGTTGGGGGCCGCGCCGCCGTAAAAGATGTTCTCGGAGAATTCGAACCCTTCATAGAGCTGGGAGTAAAACAGCAGCTTCTGGTATTTCTCCACGATGGGGGACATGGCCTTGCGGCTGCTGGAGGTATAGCCGCCAAAGATCACATTGACGTGATGTTCGACGATCAGCCGTTCCGCCAGCGCCCGGAAGCGCGCGTTGTCGGAGTGCGGATCGAGATGAATGGCCTGCAGCGGACGGCCGTTGATGCCGCCGTCGAGATTGATTTCTTCGATTGCCAGGGTTGCGCCGCGCAGTTGCGATTGCTCCTGCGCGGCGGTCACGCCGCTGGACGAGTAGAGTAAACCGATGGTGATTGGTGTGGCCGACCCCATATTGACTCGCTTAATGTTGGTTGCGGAACGTGGCCCGGCGCGATTCGCCGCGATACCGGGAATCATTAATGCGCCAGCAGCGTTTTGTCGAGCATGGCGCCGACGGTGTATTTCGGGTCCACCATATTCCCCAGCCGGACTTTGCCGCACTGGCTCAGCAGCATATAGGCGTCCCACTGTTCGAAACCAAAATCCTCCACCAGCCAGTAGATAAGATCCCGGTAGGCGATGCGGGTGGCGTCTTCCAGCGGCCGGGCGCTGCCGATGCTCATGATGGAGGTATCATTTTCCATGCGCGGCCAGTTGATGGACCAGTTTTTGATCAGATCCACCCTGATGGTGGTGACGGAAGGGTATTCCACCGCCGTGCCGCAAATTTCGCCGTCGCCCTGGCAGGCGTGGGCATCGCCGATAAACAGCCGTCCGCCCGGCGAGCGCACCGGCAGATAGGTGATGCTGCCGGGACCGATATCGGGGACGTCCATATTGCCGCCGTGATTATCCGGCGTCAGCGAGTTGATGGAGTCGATTTCCGGCGACACGCTCAGGGTGCCGATATGGGGTTTGTAAGGCAGCGTGTGGCGTTTACTCCAGTAGACCTTTTCACTGTCCAGTTTGATCAGCCGCACCTTCTCCGGCAGCGGATCGTTGAGCATTGCCGTCAGGTCGGTGCCGGTCAGCCCGCCGAAATGGGGGATCATGGCGCAAATGCCGTGCGGATCGTCTCCCCTGGGCAGCATCGATTCGATATACACCGCCAGCACGTCGCCTTTTTCCGCGCCCTTGACCATAATCGGGCCGTTTTGCGGGTTGAGGAACGGCATTTTCAGCAACTGGCTGGGAATATCCCGTTCGGACTGAATAGCGCCTTCAAAAGCGTCGCGGGTATCGACAATCACCCGATCGCCGGGCTCGATGGTCAGCACCGGGGTGGAGTAGGGACCGATGGTGTAGTGAAACTCCTGCTGCATCTCTTCGGTCAGATGATGGGTAACCGGCTTACGCTGCGCGCCCACCCCGCGCTGGGTCATGATGGAATTTTCCAGCCATTGTTTCATTGTCTACTCCTGTGCGAAAAAGGGTATCGCGCCGCCTGTGCGGCGCGGGTCAGGGTCACAGCGCCAGATGGCGGCGCATCAGCAGATCGTCGGACAGTTGCCGCTGGTCCAGGGTGTCGACCACCCGGCCTTTATCCATCACGCAGCAGCGCTGGGTGGCGCGCTGGATCATGGCGATATCCTGTTCCACCAGAATAACGGCGACCCGCAGCTCGCGGGCGATGCGCGTCAGCGTGTCGGCGATGATATTGACGATGGAGGGCTGTACGCCCTCCGACGGCTCATCCAGCAGCAGGACTTTCGGCGCGCCGACCAGCGCCCTGGCTATCGCCAGTTGCTGCTGCTCGCCGCCGCTCATGGTGCCCGCCTTTTGTTTCAGCCGCTGGCGCAGGATGGGGAAGTAGTCCAGCACCCGCGCCAGCAGGTCGCTGGCGAATTCCCGGTGTTCGCGCACGAACTGCATCCCCACCTGCAAATTCTCCGCCACCGTCAGCCCGGAGAACACTTCGCGCCCCTGCGGCACATAGCCGATGCCCAACCGGGCGCGGCGCTGCGGCGTGGCGTGGGTGATCTCCGTCTCTCCCAGCAGAATACGGCCCTGGCTGACGGGAACGGCGCCTATCAGCGAGCGCATCAGGGTGGTTTTCCCCACGCCGTTGAGGCCGATCACCCCCAGCACTTCCGCGGTATGCAGCTGGAAGGTGGCGCCGTTCAGCACCAGCCCGCCGCCATAGCCGCCGGTAACGTCATTAACCTGCAGTAATACGTCGTCGCTCATCCGGCTTTCCCCAAATAGATATCCGCTACATCGTCCTGGGCCAGTACCGCTTCGGCTTCGCCGTCGGCAAAGACCCGTCCCCCGTGCAGTACCGTCACCCTGGAGGCAATCTGGCGGATAAAGGTCATATCGTGCTCCACCACCACCAGCGTCAGGCCGTCCTGCCGCATCTGTTTAATCAGTTCGCCGGTCAGATGGGTTTCTTCCACCGACAGCCCGGCGACCGGCTCGTCCAGCATCAGCAGGACGGGTTGCAGCGAAACCGCCATGGCGATTTCAAGCCACTGCTTTTTCCCATGGGACAGGTTGCCGGCCAACTGGCGATATTCCCCGGTCAGATTGAAGCGTTGCAGCAAGGCATCGATACTCTCCGGCTGGTGGCGGACTTCCGGCCGCAGATGGCGCAGGGAGAGTTGCAGGTGCTGTTCGACGCTCAGATCGGGAAAAATGCCGGGGATCTGGAACTTGATGCTCATCCCCATGCGAATGCGCTGAAACGGCGACAGCGAATTAAGGCGCCGGCCGAAAAAGCGGATCTCGCCGCTGCTCGGCGCGTGCTCGCCGGTCAGCAGCTTGAAGAAGGTGCTTTTTCCCGCCCCGTTGGGACCGATGACGCAGCGGGTTTCCCCCCGGCGGATCTGCATATCCACCTGATTGATGACCTGCGCGCCGCCGAAGCGTTTGCCCAGCCCCTGCGTTTCCAGAATGATCTCTTGCGTCATCATGCGTCCTCCGCGTTGCGTTCGGACGGCGTCAGCCGGCGTATCCTGTCGCCCAGCCAGGGCAGGATGCCGTTGGGGGCGGCCAACACCACAAACAGCAGGATGGCGCCCAGCAGGATCATGGCGTATTCGCTGCCGTAAACCGCCAGCCACTGGGAGAGCCAGACCAGCAGGGCGGTAATGACGATGGTGCCGAAGATATTTTTACGCCCGGCGGTGGCGACCCAGATAACCGGCATGGCCGCGGCGGTCAGCCCCATGGACGAGGGCGTGATATATGACCCCCACAGGGTGTAGAGCACGCCGGACAGCCCCGACAGCGCGCCGCCCAGCACGAAAACCAGCAACTGATAGCGGCGGATATCGATCCCCAGCATTTCCGCCCGGCGCGGATTCTCGCGGATGGAGGCCAGCGTCAGGCCGAAGTCGGAGCGTAATAAACGCCGCACGCCCCAGTAGGTCAGCGCCAGCAGTACGATAATCAGGTAATAAAAGGCGTTGCCTTCCAGCACCAGCCCGCCGGGCAGCGAGAGCGGCGGCATGCCGGACATGCCGTTGAATCCGTTCAGCCGGGCGCTGCCGATGGTCCACTGCGGCCCGGCGGTCTGCGACATAAAGGTTTCCAGCACCAGGGTGAAAGAGAGCGTGACGATGCCGATGAAAATACCGGTCACGCCGCCGTAAAACATCAGGTAACCGAGCGCGGCGGCAACGGCCGCCGCCAGCAGCAGCGCCAGCAGCAATCCCGACCAGGTGGCGAGCGCGCCGTCGCCGAAATTCAGCGTCAACACGCCGTAGGCGTAGCCGGCCAGCCCGAAAAAGGCGGTCTGGCCGAAGGAGAGGATCCCGCCGTGGCCCCACATGGCGGCCAGCCCGATGGCGCAGAAGGTCCACAGCAGGAAATAGGCGAAATCCCCGATGGTGCCGCTGTCGACGCCCAGCGGCAACAGCAGGGCGGCCAGCAGGATAAGGCCGCCGGCCCAGGGCGCCAGCGGGCGTTTTCCCGCCGGGCCGATAGATAAACGGATGGATGATGAGGTCACGGTCGGCTCCTAGCGATGACGGGTAAACAGGCTGCCTACACCGTTCGGCAGCAGGCGGATGACCAGCATGGCGGTAAGCAGCAGGCCGATTTGTCCGGCCAGTTGCCCGTACCAGGCGTTCAGCCCGGTCTGGATCGCCCCCAGCGTCATGGCGGCGGGAATGGTGCCGACCAGCACGTTGGCGCCGCCCACCACCACGGAAACAAAGGCCTGCACGATAAAGCTGCTGCCCATGGTGGGCACGGCGGTGAGCGTCGGCGCGTAGATGGCGCCCGCCAGCCCGGCCAGTCCGGCGCCCAGCGCGAAGGTCTGGGTATAGAGACGGTCGGTTTCCAGTCCCAGACAGGCCGCCATGCGGGCATTCTGGATGGTGGCCCGGGCGCAGACGCCGTAATTGGTATGGAAGAACAGCCAGTACAACAGCAGCAGGATGGCGATGGCGAACAGCGGCAACAGCGCCCGGTAGGTGGCGAAGGAGTAGCCGCCCAGCGTAAAGGAGCCAAAAGGCGTGGACAGCCCCTCCAGCGACGGACCGGCCAGCAGCAGCATGCTTTGCTGCACGATCAGGCTGATCGCCCAGGTCGCCACCACCGAGTCATACAGCCGGTGATACAGATGACGCACCACCAGCCGCTCGATCACCCCGCCGGCGAACGCGGCGGCCAGCGAACCGGCCAGCATCGCCAACGGCAGCGGCAGACCGGATTTGTTCAGTGAGATGGTGACGTAGGCGCCGCACATGATGAATTCGCCATGCGCCAGATTGATGACCCCCATCATGCCGAAGATCACCGCCAGCCCCAGCGCCGCGAGCACCAGATAGGCAAAGTTGTCTCCGAACTGATAAATCACCGAATAAAGAAAGGAGAGCATCTGCTGAGAATCCTTAGTGCCCTGCGCGACACCGTCAGAAAGGGATAACACCGGGGAAGCGCCGTGTGGCCGACGCTTCCCCGACCGTAAGCCGCCGGGTTATGGTTTGGGCGGATTAGACGGCGTGTACTGGCTGGTATCCGGTTTCACCGGCAGATTACAGCCCGCCTCGCCCAGCCAGTAAGGCTTGATATCGGGCCAGACCTTGGGGATCTCGACGGAGTGATCTTCTTTGACGTGGGCCAGATAGATGGTATGGCTCAGGTGATGGCTTTTAGGATCGATACAGACCTTGCCGGACGGGCCGTCGGTACAGATATCCCCGCTTTCCAGCGCCTTGCGTACCGCGACCTGATCGGTGCTGTTGGCGCGCTCGACCGCCAGTTTGTACAGATAGACGGCATCGTAGGCGTTGGCCGCTTCCTGATTGATGTAGGGCTCATTGGGGAATTTGGCGCGGAAGCGCTGCTTAAAGTCATTGCTGGCCGGCGTATCCACTTCCTCCATGTAATTGGCGGTAATGTACATATCTTTCAGCGCGGGCGCCTTGAAGCGTTTATGTTCGTAGGCCTGCGCCACGTTGACGGAGCTGGCCATCGGCAGATTAAGCTTTGCCGCCGCCGCCTGCTCGTAATAGGACGACTGGTTGGCGCCCACCAGCAGGGTCATCACAAAGTCGGGTTTGGCCTGCTGGATATTCTGAATGGTTTGTCCGAACTGGGAGACGCTGAGCGGGATAAACTCCTCGCCGACCATGGCGCCGCCGTTCTCTTCGACAATCTTGCGCACCCACTCCGCTGAAATCTGGCCGAAGTTATAGTCGGCGGCGATGGTGTAAACCTTGTTGCCGTATTTTTCCATCATCCAGGGGATAAGGGTGGAAAACTGCTGCTCGGGGACGGCGCCGGTCACGAAAACGTTGCTATCGCATACGCCGCCTTCATACTGGTTGTTGTACCAGTAGAGCTGTTTTTCCCGATCCATAATCGGCCGGATGGCTTCGCGCGACGCGCTGGAAAAGGCGCCGAAAATAACGTCGACCTTATCGGTGCGGATTAACCGGCGGGCCATCTGCTGAAAACGGGTATTGTCGGATTGCGTATCGTATTTTACCAATTCGATCTGGCGGCCAAGAATACCGCCCTTGGCATTGATTTCTTCGACAGCTAATTCGGTTGCATGGATCTTGGGAATAACCGGCAGAGCAAAATTACCGGAAGCATCTTCCAATAAGCCGATTTTTATCGGTTTATCCGCTGCGGCCGCCATACCTGAAAAGGTCACGGCAAAGGCGGAGGCGATCGCAAGCGTCAGCGCGGCGTAGTTACCTGTTGTTCTGGACATAAATACCCCTGGCGTTGGTCTGGAAATAAGCAAAAAAAAAGAGCCCGGCATAGTCTTAAGACCTTGCATGGGCTCTATTGCCTGCACCACAAACCGACGTCATTGGCGGTCTTGCGGAGAGTTGCCATCACTATAAAAAGCAAATCAAAGCGCTGTCAATGGCTAATTTTCCAATATAAATCATATAGTAAAAACATATGGCGTCGCACTGTCATTGAGCGCGGCTGCACAAATTTCGTGCGGTTTTCCTGGCGGCGTCGCCAGGGGGCTAACTTGTGGTTATTTATAAAATATCCCTATTCGTTTATTTTCGCCGGTGTGGTTAATGAGCATAAAAAAGGGGAGTTGTTAATAGAATGCACTGGATAAGGTGCAGCAAAATTTTTTCCATCATGGCCGGCGCTGCTACCCTGTGCCAATCGTTAAGAACTGTAAATCCGTGCAAATGGGTATTTATCTGATAGTGGCGATGAAGCATTCCCCGTATATCTTTGCCATCCGCAGCAGCGGCAAGGAAGGAGTGACTCTATGTTTAAGCCACTGTTAGTCAGTACCCTGTTGGTCGGCATGTTCGCCTTGACGCCGGCGGCAGAGGCCGGCAGCGTCAGCATTGATATCCTGCCCGGCGTGACGCTGAATATCGGCGATCGCGATCGGCGCGGTTATTACTGGGATGGCTATGACTGGCGCAGCGAGCGCTGGTGGCGGGAATACCGGGGCTATCACCGTGGCGAACGTAACCGTCACGGCTACTATTGGGATGGCTGGCGCTGGCGTGACCCCGGCTGGTGGCGTGAATATCAGCGCGGGCCGCGGCATATGGACGACCGCGGCCCGCGCCGCGATTACCGCCATGGGCGAGGTCCCGAACGCGGTCACGGTCCGGATCGCCACGGTCCCGGCCAGTTCCGGCACTGATCGGCTAAACTGGCTCCCTCCCCTGCGAAGGAAGCCTCTTGCCAGGATGCTGGATCGACTCCCTCCCCTGCGAAGGTGAGGGGTGGGGTGGGGTCGGCCGGAGATTATTTTGCCAGCTTCGCGGCGATCTCCGCCACGCGCTGACCGTACAGTTTCCCGGTGGCCAGATCGCCGGCCACCACTTCATCCACGCTGGCATCGGACGGCGTTTGCGCCAGCAGGCCGACCGAAGCGCCGAGGTTATTGATATCGTTACGCGTGGCGGCTTTGGTATTCGCCGGCAGTATGCCGAGGCTGACCCAAATCCCGCCGTGCTGCGAAGCCAGGGTTTGCAGATAGATCAGCGTAACCTGCTTGTCGCCGTTCAGGCTGGCGCTGTTGGTGAAGCCGCCGAATACTTTATCCTTCCACTTACCGGCAAACCAGGGTTTGGAGCTGGCGTCGGCGAATTTCTTGAACTGCCAGGACGGGCCGCCCATATAGGTCGGCGTGCCGAAAATAATGGCATCGGCTTCAGCCAGTTTATCCCAATCCGCTTCGGCGATATTGCCTTCCGCATCAATGGCGATCGCTTCGGCGCCGGCGCCTTGCGCAACGGCATCGGCCAGACGTTGGGTGTGGCCGTAGCCGGAATGGTAGATCACAACAGTTTTTGACATAACAAGCCTCGTGCTTTCTGTGTTTGAATGAGATGCACGCCGACATCACGACGATAAAACCTCTCATGGCGATACGTGCTTTCTTATGGATACTGCCTCTATAATATGACGACTATAGCGGAGTCTCATGATTCTGTTAAGAAAGCACTTTTAAGTTATTAGGTATCCTCAAGGTAACCGCGACGGAAGCCAGCGAATGAAAAAACCTTACAATGTTTATGCGCAGCATTGCCCGGCCCGCATGATTCTGGACCGAGTGGCGGATAAATGGACGCTACTGATTCTGAATATTCTGGTTGAGCGGCCCATGCGCTTTAACCAGTTAAAACGCGATGTGGAAGGGATCTCGCAAAAGGTCCTGTCGCAGACGCTGAAGAATCTGGTGCGCGACGGCTTTGTGGAACGCCGGGTTTTTCCCTCGGTTCCCGTCACCGTTGAATACTCATCGACGGCGCTGGGAAAAACCCTGGCCAAGCCCATTGCCGAGCTGACCTACTGGGCAGAGCAAAATATGGATCGCGTGCTGTTGTCACAGAAAAAATTCGATGAATCATCGCGCGAGCTGGACGACGCTATTTCCCGGTAATGCCCGATAATCGATGTGTCGATGCATGGCTCCTTAAATCCCCGTTGTATAATGATAGGGATGAAGCCCATGTGACGCGGTGATTATCCGTTTCACTGCATAACCGGTAACGACGAGGTAGAAAATGCTAGAACCTATTTGCCAACTGGCCCGCGATGCTGGCGCCGCCATTATGCGGGTCTATGAGGGGCATCAGCCCGTTGAGGTGGCGCATAAGAAAGATGATTCGCCGGTGACGGCGGCCGATCTGGCGGCGCATCGGGTCATTAAGGAAGGACTGGCGGCGGCATTTCCGGATATTCCGTTACTGTCTGAAGAGGATCCCCCCCTGTGGTCGGAACGTCGGCACTGGCAACGCTATTGGCTGGTCGATCCGCTGGACGGCACCAAAGAGTTCCTCAGCCGCAACGGCGAGTTTACGGTGAACATTGCGCTGATTGAAAAGGGGCAGCCGGTGCTGGGCGTGGTCTATGTCCCGGTTACCGACGTGATGTACGCCGCCGCGCAGGGGAAAGCGTGGAAAGAGGAGAAAGGAGAACGCCGGCAAATCAATGTGCATGACGCGCGTCCGCCGCTGGTGGTGGTGAGCCGTTCCCATGCGGATCAGGAGCTGAAAGATTATCTCAGCCAGTTGGGCGAGCATCAGACGGTAGCCATCGGATCGTCGCTGAAATTTTGTCTGGTGGCGGAAGGAAAGGCGCAGCTTTATCCCCGTTTTGGACCCACCAACGTGTGGGATACGGCGGCCGGCCATGCGGTTGCCATCGCCGCCGGCGCGCAGGTTCATGACTGGCAGGGAAAAGACCTGTCTTATACGCCGCGGGAATCGTTCCTCAACCCCGGCTTCCGCGTATCGCTGTTCTGAGTTTCCCTATTCTTTATTCGCCGATGGGCGCGGCTGGGGCATAACCTGCCGCGCTTCCCGCGCGGTATGCTTTCACATCCCCTTTTCTGGTTATACGCCGAGAACGCCATTGCCGACCGTCGTTATTTTGTCATCTTGGCAAAGTAAATTAGCCGCCTGTGCCGGAGCGCACAAACACCTATCTTTTGAAGGTTTATACTGATGGTAAGTTAAATGCGTAAAGACTGTTCTGTAAAAATCTGTAAAAGCAGTGAAGAATACTGATTGAGGGGGAACTAAATGCCGTTTCACGGCACTAACTATCAGTATCCGTAACGCTCTGAGCCATAGCGACTTCAGTGATGGAAAGAGCGTAGAAAAATAAAACGGGAGGAGAGTAAAAAATGATGAGGATCTTCGAACGTTACAACCCGATGAAGGTCGCCAAGTATGTGAAGACACTGTTTCGCGGACGGCTGTACATTAAAGGCGTCGGCGCTTTTGAATTCGATTACGGCAAAATTTTATTGCCGAAGACACAGGACAAGCGGCACCTGCTGGTGATGTCCGAAGTCAACCGGCAGGTTATCAGGCTACAGGCCGAGATGGGCTGACAGCACAAGCGCTAACGTGCCCCCTCCCCTGAGAACGGGGAGGGGTGGGTCAGGCCACGAAGGTTTATCGGCAAGCTCTTATTTTTTCTCATCTGTTCTGGCAGCGCCGGCGGCGGATTTATCCTCCAGACGGGTGACCAGCAGCTGATCGATTTTATAGCTATCGATATCCACCACTTCAAATTTGAAGCCGGAAAAGCGCACGAAATCGGTGCGTTTGGGGATTTTACGCAGGGTGTACATCATAAACCCGCCGATGGTTTCGTAATTGCCGGAGTGGGGGAAGTCGTCGATACATAGCGCGCGCATCACATCCTCTATCGGCGTACCGCCTTCTATCAGCCAGGAATTTTCATCGCGGGCGACGATCTGTTCTTCCTGCCCCTGACCAATCAAATCGCCCATCAGTGTGGTCATCACATCGTTGAGGGTAATGATCCCCACCACCAGCGCATACTCGTTGAGGATGACGGCGAAATCCTCCCCGGCGGTTTTAAAGCTTTCCAGCGCTTCGGAGAGGGTTAAGGTATCCGGCACGATCAGCGCCGGGCGGATCTGCACGCCGCTGTGCAGCTCCAGGCTCTGGTTGCCAAGTACCCGGATCAGCAGATCTTTGGAGTCGACATAGCCGATAATCTGATCGATGTGGCCGTCGCACACCAGGAATTTAGAGTGCGGCTGCTGGGCGATCTTCTCCTTGATTTGCGCTTCTTCTTCGTGCAGATCGAAAAACACCACGCTTTCGCGCGACGTCATGGAGGAGGGCACGGTGCGCGACTCCAGCTCAAACACGTTTTCGATCAGCTCATGTTCCTGTTTGCGCAGCACCCCCGCCAGCGCGCCGGCTTCCACCACCGCGTAGATATCGTCGGAGGTGATGTCGTCCTTACGCACCATCGGCAATTTAAGCAGCCGGAAAATCACGTTTGCCAGGCCGTTAAACAGCCATACCAGCGGACGGAAGACGAACAGACAGAAGCGCATGGGGTTGATAATGCGGATGGCAACGGCCTCAGGGGCAATCATGCCAATGCGTTTCGGCGTGAGATCGCCAAACAGGATAAACAGGCTGGTGACCAGCACGAACGAACAGACAAAGCTGACTGTGTCGGCGGCTTCCGGCGACATGAATTGCTCAAACAGCAGCGAGAAGGTCGGGGAAAAGGCGGCGTCGCCGATAACCCCGGCCAGAATGGCGACCGCGTTGACGCCTATCTGAATCACGGTAAAGAAGATCCCCGGCGTTTCCTGGAATTTCAACACCATATCGGCGTTGAGGTTCCCCTCGTCAGCCAGCAGCTTGAGTTTTATTTTACGGGACGCCGCCAGAGATATTTCGGAAAGGGCGAAAAACGCGCTGATGGCAATAAGGACGATAATAATTAGTAGACTGTTTAACATAGTATTTTCGCTTTGGCCCGGAACGGGGAAAGGCGATCCTCAGAAAGGCAAATCATTTCAAATAACGCACAAGAAGCCGTTAACAGGGCCGGGAGTCGGCCCAAATCATTTTTACCCGTCATCTTTCAAGTTGCAGATGCGTTGGCTGCCCTCACTCACCCCAGTCACTTACTTGAGTAAGCTCCTGGGGATTCACTCGGTTGCCGCGTTACGAGGCTCATGAATGAGCCTCGCCCGTAAAGGGCCAACGCTTTGCGTTGTTCAAAACGATAACGTTTTGTCCTGCACCTTGAAATCTATTGGGTATAAACGGGGCATTATAGCAGGAGCGGTGAAATTACCGCCAGATCTCAACGCTGCGGGGGCAGGCAGACGCCAATGCCGCCCAGGCCGCAGTAGCCGTACGGATTTTTATGCAGGTATTGCTGGTGTTCATCCTCCGCGTAATAGAACGGGCCGGCGGGAACGATTTCGGTGCTGATGGCGCGGTTATCGCCGCTCTCCTTCATCGCCTGCTGGAAGCGCTGGCGGCTCTCTTGCGCCGCCTGTTCCTGCTCCGGCGTCAGCGTATAGATGGCCGAGCGGTACTGGGTGCCGATATCCCCGCCCTGGCGCATCCCCTGCGCGGGATCGTGATTTTCCCAGAAGTATTGCAACAGCTGGGAATAACTGATTGCCGCAGGATCAAAGACGACGCGCACCGCTTCGGCATGGTCGGTTTTCCCGCTGCAAACTTCGCGGTAGGTGGGATTGGGGGTATAGCCCCCGGTATAGCCCGCGGCGGTGCTATAGACGCCGGGTAGCTGCCAGAAAAGGCGCTCGGCGCCCCAGAAACATCCCATGGCGAAAAGCGCCACCTCCATATTGTCCGGAACATGGGTCATCGAGTGTTCGCTAACGGCATGCAGTCTGGCGACCGGCATCGGCGTGATGCGTCCGGGCAACGCCTCGGACGGCTTGATGCGCTGTGTTTTATCCACGTTGTCTACCACTTTTGTTCTCCCGACGTCACCATCAAACTTATCTCTTCTGAGCATAACCGAGAAGTCTCGGCCTGTCTTTATCGCCCCGAACTGTTTAATGTTAAGGTTATGTATATGCGGAACGCTGCAATTTAGAATTTACAGGTTAAAATCTATAGCTAAAGGAAATTATCAATATTTCCCGCAGGCTTATGACACACCTTCATTATCGGCGACTACCTCCGTCGTCCCACGGCGGCAGGCGAGGAGGTGGCTGGGGTGTTTGCCGGCACAACGCCATGTCATAAACGGTGCTATGGATTGGATGTGACAGAACGATGCGATCAGGAAGCTAAGTGACTATTTTTACAGGACCAAAAACCAGCCTATTGGGCTTCTGCCCGCCACGTTACCCGGCCTTGGGTTTATTGTGCATACTGCTATTCCCTTTCGAGAGTTTCGCCGCCAATGTGCGTCTGCAGGTCGTCGGACTGGAAGGCGCGCTGCAAAAGAACGTACGGATACGCCTATCCACCATCGCCGTCGATGAAGTCAATGCCGACGGGCGCTTTCGCAATCGGGTCGACGACGCCATCCGGCAGGGATTACGCGCGCTGGGTTATTACGATCCGCAAATCGCTTTTGAATTCCGCCCGGCGGTCAACGGCGGACGTCCAGTGCTGATTGCCAGCGTGACGCCCGGCGAACCGGTGAAAATAGCCGATGTGAACGTGGTGCTGCGCGGCGGCTCCCGCGAGGACCAGGACTATCAGCAACTGCTGCGGGAGGGCACGCCAGAACGCGGCGCGGTGCTGAATCACGGGGACTATGACCGCTTTAAAAATTCGTTGAATAGTTTGTCCCTGCGTAAAGGGTATTTCGACGCCCATTTTCTGCAGAGCCGGTTAGGCGTCATTCAGGAAGAACGCCAGGCTTTCTGGGATATCGATTTTGACAGCGGCGAACGCTACCGTTTTGGCGAGGTTAAATTTCAGGGATCGCAAATTCGCGATGATTACCTGCAAAACCTGGTGCCGTTTGGTGACGGCGAGCCGTACAGCAGTGAAAGTCTGGGCGAATTAAACCGCCGCCTGTCCGCCACCGGCTGGTTTAACTCGGTGGTTGTCGCGCCGGATTTCAGCCAGTCGAAGGAAAGCAAAGTCCTGCCGCTGGATGCGGTGGTGACGCCGCGTACCCGCAACCGCATAGAGACCGGGGTGGGGTATGCCACCGACGTCGGGCCGCGTTTTAAAACCACCTGGAACAAGCCCTGGCTGAACTCGCGCGGACACAGTCTGGAGAGCAGCCTCAGCGTCTCCGCGCCGGAGCAGTCGCTCGATCTGAGTTACAAAATTCCTTTACTGAAGAATCCGTTAGAGCAGTATTACCTGTTGCAGGGCGGATTCAAGCGTGAAGACCTCAATGATACCAAGTCTGACTCGACCACGCTGAACGTGGCGCGTTACTGGGACTTGTCCAGCGGCTGGCAGCGGGCCGTCAATCTGCGCTGGAGCCTCGACCACTTTACGCAGGGCAGCGTGACCGACACCACCATGCTGATCTATCCCGGCGTGAGTATCAACCGCACCCGCCAGCGCGGCGGGCTGATGCCGGTATGGGGAGACACTCAGCGCTACTCTATCGATGTTTCCGACACCCTGTGGGGATCGGATATCGATTTCGCCATCTTCCAGGCGCAGAACGTGTGGATCCGCACGCTGGCGGAGAAACACCGTTTTGTCGCTCGCGGCAACCTGGGGTGGATTGAAACCAACAATTTCTCCCGCGTTCCCCCCTCGCTGCGTTTCTTCGCCGGGGGCGATCGCAGCATTCGCGGTTACAAGTACAAATCCATCTCGCCGCGCGACGGCGAAGATAAACTGATCGGGGCGTCCAAACTGGCGACCGGATCGCTGGAGTATCAGTACAACGTCAGCGGCAAGTGGTGGGGCGCGGTTTTCGTGGATTCGGGCGAGGCCGTCAACGACATCAAACAGAGCGACTTTAAAACCGGGGCGGGCGTCGGCGTGCGCTGGGCTTCGCCCATCGGTCCGGTGAAGCTCGATATCGCCACGCCGATTGGCGATGCGGAAAAAAATGACGTGCAGTTCTATATCGCATTGGGGCCTGAACTATGAGTCTGATAAATAACATGGGCCTGATGAAAAAAATCGCCATCGGTATTATCGCTTTCCTGCTGTTATTGCTGACGGCGGTGGTGCTGCTGGTGGCGACCACGCCGGGTCTGCATCTGTTGCTGAACGGCGCGACGCGCGTGGTGCCGGGGCTGGAGATTGCCGGCGTCAGCGGCGGCTGGCGCGATCTGACGCTGAAAAACGTCAGCTATCAAATGCCGGGCGTCACGGTTAAGGCGGGTGAGTTTCATTTATCGCTGGCGCCGGGATGTTTACGGCGCGGCCAGCTGTGCATCAACGATTTGTCGGCGCAGAATATTGATGTGGCGGTGGATACCCAATCGCTGCCGGCGGCGGAAGAGCCCGCGCCGCCCGGTGAGCCGCTGACCGAGCTGTCGGCGCCGTTTCCGATCTCTTTGCGTCAGTTGACCCTGAACAATGTGCAGGTCACCGTGGACGGCACGGCGGTGTCGCTGGGGGAATTCCGTACCGGCATGCAGTGGGAAGAACGGCGGCTGACGCTGTTGCCGACCAGCATCAGCGCCTTGCTGGTGGCCTTGCCGAAAACGCCCGTCGACCTGCTGGAAGACGGAAAGGTGACGGCGCAGGAAGTGGCGGCGGTGGTTAAGCAAACGGCGGCCGAGGTGCGCGAATCGGTTGAAAAGGGCACGACGCAGCCGATTCAGATAGATAAGACGCTTTCCGTCGCCGGCGATAACGGGGCGGCGCCTGTTAAACCGGCCGCTGAAACGGACGCCTTGCCCGAACAGCCGCTCGGCGAGCGGCTGGCTGAGCTGTTCTCCAAACCCTTATTACCCGACTTGCCGTCATTCACCTTGCCGCTGGATGTGAATATCGCGGAAATTCACGGCGAACAGCTGCGGCTGACGGGTGACCAGGAGATCCTGATTTCCGATCTGCTGATTCAGGCATCCACGCAGCAGCAGCGTATTAACCTGGAGAAATTTGTGGTTCAGTCGCCGCAGGGGGGACTGAATATGCGCGGCGCGGCCACCCTGAGCGAGAGCTGGCCGGTTTCCCTGACGGCGAATGGCGTGCTGAACGTCGATCCGCTGAAAGGGGAAAAACTCAAGCTGACCGTGGACGGCGGACTGCGCGAACAGCTGAACGTGGCGCTTAATTTATCCGGCCCGCAGCGGGCGCAGCTCACCCTGCAGACCGAACTGGCGCAGGCTGGCCTGCCGCTGGCGCTGACGCTGCAAACCGAGCGGGTGCGCTGGCCGTTAACGGGAGACGCGCAATATCAGGTGAACAATCTGCTGTTGCGCCTGAACGGCAAGGCCACGGATTACGCCTTATCGCTGCGCGGCGATATTCGCGGCGCCGATCTGCCGCCCGCCGCGCTGTCGCTGGACGGCAAAGGGAACGAGCAGCAATTTAATCTGGAACGCCTGCGGTTGTCGGCTCTGCAAGGGAACGCCGACCTGAGCGGCGTGGTGGACTGGAGTAAAGCCGTCAGCTGGCGCAGCGAACTGGTGCTGAGCGGCATCACTACGGCGAAACAGTGGCCCGACTGGCCGGCGAAAGTGGACGGCAAAGTGACCGTGCGCGGCAGCCTGTATGGCGGCAGCTGGCAGTTGCGGGTGCCGGAGCTGCGTCTGGACGGCAACGTGAAGCAGAACAAGCTCACCGCCAGAGGTCAGCTAAGCGGCAATGCCGCCGGTCAGTGGCAGATCCCCGGCCTTAATCTGGCGCTGGGGCGTAATCAGCTCAACGTGAAAGGCGAACTCAGCGATAAATGGCAGCTGGATGCGGATATCAATGCGCCGGCGCTCACCGGTCTGTTGCCCGGTCTGGCCGGGCAGGCGCTCGGTACGCTGAAGCTGCGCGGTCACCTGCGTGAGCCGCAGATTCTGGCGGATATCACGGCGTCGGGGCTGCGCTGGCAGGAGATGGCGATTCAGCGCGTTGCGCTGAAGGCCGACGTGCGCTCCGAACAGCAGATTCAGGGGCAGATTGCGCTGCGGGTGGAGCAACTGCGTCAGGCGGATCTGAATATCCGGCTGTTGACCCTCAACGCCGACGGCAACGAGCGGCAGCATCAGCTGCGCCTGAATATGTCGGGGGAACCGGTAGCGGGACAGTTGGCGCTTTCCGGCAGTTTCGATCGTCAGGCGCAGCGTTGGCGCGGTACGCTGAATAACACCCGTTTCGATACGCCGGTCGGCGAGTGGCGTCTGACGCAGGCCGTGGCGCTGGATTACCTCAACGCCCAGCAAAAAATCACCATCGGCGCGCATTGCTGGCGTAATCCCCATGCCGAGCTCTGCGTCGCCAGACCCATTGAGGCCGGGCCGAGCGGTCAGGCTAGCATCCGTCTGAACCGCTTTGATTTGGCCATGCTGAAGCCTTTCCTGAGCGAGGAGACGCAGCTGGCGGGCACCTTCAGCGGCGGGGCCGACGTCAGCTGGCAGGCCGGACAAAGTTTGCCGCAGGCGAAAGTGACGCTGGCGGGCAACGGGGTCAATGTCCGCCAGCTGGTTCAGGGGAAAACGCTGCCCGTCGCCTTTGATACCTTAACCCTGAACGCCGGCATCGATGGCGGTCGCGCGCAGCTGGGCTGGCTGATCGCCATCCGCGATAACGGCCGCTTAAGCGGCGACGTGCAGATTAGCGATCCGCAGGGAAGGCGTAATCTCGGCGGCACGGTCACCATCAATAATATTTCGCTGGCGCTGCTTAACCCGGTGTTGCAACAAGGGGAGAAGGTCACCGGCATACTGAATGCCAATCTGCGTCTGGCGGGGGACGCGCAACGTCCGCAGATATTCGGCCAGATGGTGCTGGAGCGGCTTGACGTCGACGGCAGCTGGATGCCGATCGATCTGACCAACGGACGGCTCGCGGTGAGTTTCAGCGGCATGTCCTCAACGCTGCAGGGATTCCTGAAAACCGATAACGGACAGGTAAACCTGGGCGGCAATGCCGACTGGTCGCAGCCAGACGCCTGGCGGGCGCGCATCGCGGCTATCGGTCAGCGCATCAGGGTTACCGTGCCGCCGATGGCGCGTCTGGACGTTTCGCCCGACATCGTGTTTGAGGCGACGCCGCAGCTGTTCGCGTTAAACGGCTCGGTCAGTATTCCCTGGGCGCGAATTGTGGTCAATGAGCTGCCGGAAAGCGCGGTGGCGGTATCGTCGGACGAGGTGATGCTGGACCAACAGCGTCAGCCGCTGGAGACGGCCTCCGCCTCCATACCGATCAACAGCAACCTGACCATTCGCATCGGCAATGACGTGCGGCTGGATGCCTATGGACTCAAGGCGCGTTTGCAGGGCGACCTGAAAATGGTGCAGGATGAACGCGGGCTGGGACTGAACGGACAGATAGATATCCCTTCCGGGCGTTTCAAGGCGTACGGGCAGGATCTTATCGTGCAGAAAGGGCAGTTGCTGTTCTCCGGTCCGCCGGATCAGCCTCTGCTCAATATTGAAGCCGTGCGTAATCCTGATAATACCGCGGATGACGTCACCGCCGGCGTGCGCGTCACCGGAGTGGCGAGCGCGCCCAAGCTGGAGGTTTTCTCCGATCCGACCATGTCGCAGCAGGAAGCCCTGTCCTATCTGCTCAGAGGCGAGGGGCTCGACAGCAGCGGAGCCGATAGCGCGGCCATGACCTCAATGCTTATTGGTTTAGGGGTTGCGCAAAGCGGTCAAGTTGTGGGTAAAATCGGCGAGGCTTTTGGCGTAAGCAATTTAGCTTTGGATACACAAGGCGCTGGCGACGATTCTCAAGTGGTGGTCAGCGGTTACGTCCTTCCCGGCCTGCAGGTTAAATACGGTGTTGGCATATTTGATTCTTTGGCAACGTTGACGCTACGTTATCGCTTAATGCCGAAGCTATACCTGGAAGCGGTGTCTGGTATCGATCAGGCATTAGATTTGCTCTATCAGTTTGAGTTTTAGCGATGCGAATTATTGTCTACGGCAGTTTACGGCGCAAACAGGGGAATAGTCACTGGATGACCAACGCCCAGTGGCTGGGGGATTGTCGGCTCGATGGGTTCGAGCTGTACAATCTCGGCCTTTACCCGGCGGTGGTGCCCGGTAATGGGGAAATTTATTGCGAGGTGTATCGCATCAGTTCGTCAATACTGGCCGAGCTGGATGCGCTAAAGCGGGACGGTCACGAATATCAGCGTGAACTGATCGCCACCCCATTGGGCAACGCCTGGATCTACCTTTACAAACACTCGGTGGCAGGATTACCGCGTATCGCCAGCGGGGACTGGCTGAAGCGCGACGAAGAAGAATAGCGGACGCAATCAAGAAACAGCGCAAACCCATCCCGCCATAGTCATCCCCGCGCAGGCGGGGATCTGCTTTCAGCTAGTGCGTTGATATCAAGAAGATTCCTCCTCGCGAAGGCGGGACATGCAGGAATGACGGATCTGGATTCGCTATCGCCAATGGCTACTTTGTCAATGGCCTGAAACACTGCGCAGGCCGTGTTTGCGATTGCCGGCGATAGCTGTTTTTAGCCAACCGCCGCAACATCATTACTGGCGCGATTATCAAATGCGCCCCCGGTGAAGACGCGCGGCGTGCCTCCTCCCGTCACGATCTGATCCGCCTGCGTCACGGGTTTTTTCCCCGGCAATAAAGGGAATACCAGTTCAGCAAAACGGATAGACTCTTCCAGATGCGGGTAGCCGGACAGTACAAAGGTATCTACGCCCAGATCGACGTATTCCTGTAGGCGCTGCGCGACCGTCTGAGGATCGCCCACCAGCGCGGTGCCCGCCCCGCCGCGAACCAATCCCACCCCTGCCCAGAGGTTGGGGCTGATTTCCAGCTTATCTTTCTTGCCGCCGTGTAAGGATGATATCCGATGCTGACCCACGGAATCCTGACGGGCGAAATTCGCCTGCGCTTTGGCAATCGTTTCATCATCCAGATGCTGGATTAACCGCTCCGCGGCCTGCCAGGCTTCATCATTCGTTTCCCGCACGATGACATGCAAACGCACGCCGAAACGAACCTGGCGCCCATGTTTTTCGGCTTTTGAACGCACATCCTCGATCTTTTCTTTCACGGCTTCGGGAGGCTCTCCCCAGGTTAAATACGCGTCGACCTGCTTGCCGGCAAGTTCATGGGCGGCCTCGGAAGAACCGCCGAAATAAAGCGGGGGAGAGGATTTTTTTTCAGAAGAGTAATAATTCCTGGCATTTTTGGCCTGGATATACTTTCCATCAAAGTTGACCGTTTCGTCGTTAAATAACTTTTTCCATACCGTAATAAACTCATCGGCCAGTTCATAACGCTGGTCGTGCTCCAGGAATACGCCTTCTGCGGCCAGCTCATCGGCATCGCCTCCCGGCACTACGTTAAGCAGCAAGCGGCCGTGTAAGGCTTGATCCAGCGTCGCGGCCTGCCTGGCGATGACGACGGGATGCGCCGTCGAGGTCCGTAACGCGACCAACAGCTTAATGCGGTTGGTCACGGGAACCAGGCTCGAAGCGGTAATCCAGGGGTCGAGATTACCGCTGCCCGTGGGAATTAACAGACCGTCGTATCCCAGATTCTCTGCTGACACGGCGATCTGCCGTAAATATTCATTTGTCGCATAACGCCCGGCAGGAGATTTGCCAAGATAACGCGTGTCGCCGGATGTGGGTAGAAACCAGAAAATTTCTGTGCTCATCGTATGTCTCCTTACTCTATAAAGGATTAATCAACCGGTATGCACGCGGTAAATCATGATTGATAACGTCATCCGGCAATGGCTGTATTACGGTTATGGATTAGCGCCTTGGGGTTTATCCTGCGACCAGCGCGCCTGGTTGACGTCGACTTTCACCGGAATCAAACCAACGCCGGTAAACGTATCGGCCAGCGTCTGCTGCTGGCGGATAACGTCATCGGTTATGCGTTGCGTACCGAAAGGCATACGCGCCAGCGCCCGCAGCCATATCGGTTGCGGCAGGCCGGTACTTTGGGACAGCACCTGCGCCACCTCGTCATGATTATCGTTGGCCCAAACGCTCAGTTGCGTAAGCTGTTCGATGACCAACTTGGCGATGTCAGGATGGTTCTCAGCGAATCGCCGGCTGGCGAGATAGAAGGTGTAGTGCGGTACAAGACCTTCGGCATCCTGAAGCAGGCGCGCGCCGGCGTTGGTTTCAACCTCCGCATAGAACGGGTCCCAGATTACCCAGGCATCGATGCTGCCATTCTGGAATGCCGCCCGCGCATCGCTGGGCGTCAGGTAGACCGGCGTGATATCGGTATAGGACAGCCCGGCTTTTTTCAGCGCCTCAATGAGCAGATAATTCACATCCGACCCCTTATTCAGGGCCACCCGCTTGCCTTTAAGATCTTTTACGTGTTGCACCGTCGATTCTTTCGGCACCACGATCGCTTCGGTCTTTGGATTGGGGATGTTGTGCGCCAGATAAACCAAATCCGCTTTGGCCGCCTGGGCGAAGGCTGGAGGGGCGTCGCCGGTGGCGGCAAGGTCGATACTGCCGACGTTGAGCCCCTCCAGCATTTGCGGACCGGCGGGAAACTCGATCCAGCGGGTGGCGATGCCCTTTTGTTTCAACGCTTCGTCGAGCGTGCCGCGGGACTTGAGCAGCGCCAGAATATTGGCTTTTTGAAAGCCGATATTCAACTGCTTGAGGGGCTGTGCCTCTGCGAACGCCTGACTGAATATTCCCAGCGCCAGCAACGCGATGACCGGACGCAGCAAGCGCCGTGCTAAAACATACCCGTAATTCATAAAACCGCCTGTTTATCCGTAGTGAAATAGCTAAAAAACTCAGCGGGAGATTAAGACGAACCGCCTGGATTAACGTGAAGGTTTACGTTGTAAGAGGTCGCCGATTTTGTCAAAGTAAAAGATTGGTATTGCATAGGGTATTTAATTATTAACGATATAAAATCTCGCTAACAACCTATCTTTTTAAGATAAAAACTAAAAAATGGTTACGCGCAGCAGTTATCCTCTGAAACGGATGGCGTTAAGCGCGATGCTTTGCGGTGGGTATTGCACGACGGGATCTGTTGCGGAATGCATGCCGGCTTACGCCGGCATGATGAAAGAAACGTTGTTAGACGGGGCTTATTTCTTGGCGCGTTCGAAAGAGGCGACGATTTCCGCTTTGGCGGCTTGCGCGTTGTCCCAGCCTTCTACTTTAACCCACTTGCCCTTTTCCAGATCTTTGTAATGTTCAAAGAAATGGCCGATTTGCGCGCGCAGCAATTCCGGCAGATCGTTGACGTCTTTGATGTGATCGTAGTCTTTGGTCAGCTTGCTGTGCGGAACGGCGACCAGCTTGGCATCCTCACCGGCTTCGTCGGTCATTTTCAGCACGCCGACCGGGCGGCAGCGAATGACGGAGCCCGGCTGTAACGGATAAGGGGTCGGCACCAGCACGTCAACCGGATCGCCATCCAGCGACAGCGTGTGGTTGATGTAGCCATAGTTACATGGGTAGAACATGGCGGTAGACATGAAACGGTCTACAAACAGCGCTCCCGTATCCTTATCAATCTCGTATTTGATCGGATCGGCGTTAGCGGGGATTTCAATAACTACGTAGATATCTTCCGGGAGATCTTTACCTGCCGGGACATTGTTCAGACTCATGTCGCTTTCCTTCTCTTCAAAGCTGAAATGGAGTGCCGGTCATTATAGCCAACTCACAGAGAAAGTCGCCGATTTTTAGGAGGACGGGTGAAGCCGCGGACGCGTTGCCACGCTTGTCCGGCTACCTCTTTTATCGCCGTATTTACCGCGCATCAGCGCTCGCTGTCGGTGGTCTGTTTTTTTCTGCGCAGTTTATTCCAGATTTTACTTTCCTGCCCGCGCCACAAACGCTGAATGTTGTCGTGATGGCGCATCAGTATCAGGCAGGAGAGCATGGCGACCGGGAAGGTGAACTGCGGCTTAAACCACCAGACGTAGAACGGCGCGATAAGCGCGCTGATAATCGCCCCGAGCGACGAATAGCCGCTGAGCAGCACGGTAAGCAGCCAGGTGCCGGTCATCAGGCCGGTGAGGTCCCAGCCGATTGGCGCAATGGCGCCGAGGGCGGTGGCGACGCCTTTGCCGCCGCGAAAACGAAAAAAGACCGGGTAGATATGGCCGAGACAGGCGGCGATGGCGGTCAGGCCGAGGTACAGCGGGGGAATGCCCAGCGCATAAGCCGCCCAGACGGGCAGCATCCCTTTCAGAATATCGAAAACCAGCACCGCGGCCGCGGCGGACTTGCCGCCGATACGCAGTACGTTGGTGGCGCCAGGATTTCCTGAACCATGCTTGCGGGGATCCGGCAGCCCGGCGATCCGGCAGACCAGAATCGCGCTGGAAATCGAGCCGCACAGATACGCGATTACTATCATGCCAAGCGCGATTGCACTCATAACGCGGTTCCGTTTAATAAGGGTCGTTTTACTCTTCGCATCTGTGGATAATACGCATATTCCGTCGGAAGTGGTATCCGACAACGACAAAAACAGAGAACGGCGTGATGGATATCGTATTTATTGAAGAGCTTGGCGTAATTACCACCATTGGTGTTTACGATTGGGAACAGACGATTCAGCAGAAGCTGGTGTTCGATATCGAAATGGGATGGGATAACCGTCAGGCGGCGACCAGCGATGACGTTAATGACTGTTTAAGCTATGCCGACGTCAGCGAAGCGGTGATTGCGCTGGTGGCCGGACAGCGCTTTGCGCTGGTCGAGCGCGTCGCGGAGGAGGTGGCGCAGATGCTGATGCAGCGTTTCCCGATCCCCTGGCTGCGCATCAAGGTCGCCAAGCCGGGCGCCGTGGCGCAGGCGCGCCAGGTCGGCGTGGTGATTGAGCGCGGCACGCGATAAATCTGATTTAGCAGCGTTAATAATGATTTACGAGCCACTAAGCGGTAATCTACGAGGTCTATGGGGCTTATAGCGGCTCGCTGGGTGGCGCAGCCGTTTTTTTATGGCGGTAAGGGAGTTTAGATGACGGACCTGCATTCGTTGTTAATCGCATTTATTCTTGGGGTGGTTGAAGGGCTTACCGAGTTTTTGCCGGTTTCCTCCACCGGTCACATGATTATTGTCGGCCACTGGCTGGGATTTGCCGATGACAAGGCCAAAACCTTTGAGGTGATTATCCAGCTGGGTTCGATTCTGGCGGTGGTGGTGATGTTCTGGCGCCGCCTGTTCGGCCTTATCGGCATTCATTTCGGTCAGGTTCCCCATGAGGGACACACCGCGGGACGTTTGAAGCTGAGCCATATTCTGCTGGCGATGATCCCGGCGGTGGTGCTGGGGCTGGTTTTTCACGACGTTATCAAATCGCTGTTTGATCCCAAAAATGTGATGTATGCGCTGGTTGTCGGGGGCTTTCTGCTGCTGGCGGCGGAGTGGTTAAAACCCAAAAAGCCGCGGGCGGTGGGGCTGGACGATATCACCCATCGTCAGGCTTTTATCATCGGTTGTTTTCAGTGTTTGGCGCTGTGGCCGGGGTTTTCCCGCTCCGGCGCCACCATCTCCGGCGGAATGCTGATGGGCGTCAGCCGCTATGCGGCGTCGGAGTTCTCTTTTATTCTGGCGGTTCCGATGATGATGGGGGCGACGGTGCTGGATCTGTACAAGAGCTGGCATTTCCTGTCATTGGCCGACCTGCCGATGTTCGCCGTCGGCTTTGTGACCGCCTTTGTGGTGGCGCTGATCGCCATTAAAACCTTTTTGCAGATTATCAAACGCATCTCTTTCGTGCCGTTCGCTATCTATCGCTTCTTTGTGGCGGCGGCGGTGTATGTGGTGTTTTTGTAGGAGCGTCCTGCTGCGTTTTCCACTGCTCCAGCGCCTTGCGGCGGCGGCGGTTGAGTTCGTTGCGGACCTCAATGCCCTGATGGCCGTCGGCGACGACCTCGGCGCTGGTGACGCCGCTGGCGACCCGAAACGCCTGGCGCAGATAATCGCCCTGCGGATAAGGACTCTCTTCAAAGCCGGTGCGGCCGCGGGCGTCCGCCTCGCTGGACAGCGCCAACTGCTCCAGCCGCTGCGGCTTGCGCCAGACGTCGAGGGCATCAAACAGTTTCAGCAAGGTTTTGGGCTGTAGCGCCTGGACGGTATGAATCAGGTCGTGGTATTCCGCCACCAGTTTCGCCAGATCGCGGATATGATTGGGAATGCGCAAACGCTGGCACAGCGCCTCCACAAGCTTAACCCCCGCCGGACCGTGGCCGTGATGCCGGGGCCACAGCTCCGGCGGCGTCAGCCCCTTGCCGAGATCGTGGCACAGGGCGGCGAAGCGCACGTCGATATCCGGGCTGAGGCGGGCGGCGACCGCCAGCGTCATCAGGGTATGAATGCCGGTATCAATTTCCGGGTGCCATTTGGCCGGCGCCGGAACGCCATAAAGCTTATCGATTTCAGGAAACAGCACCGCCAGCGCGCCGCACTCTCTGAGCACCTGGAAATAGACCTGGGGGCTGTCGGTGGCGAGCGCCTTCTCGGTTTCTTTCCAGACGCGCTCCGGCGTCAGGTAGGCGAGCTCGCCGCCGCGCGTCATTTTGCTCATCAGCGCCATGGTTTCTTCGGCGATGCGAAAACCCAGGTTGGCGAAACGGGCGGCGAAACGCGCCACGCGCAGCACCCTGAGCGGATCTTCGCTGAACGCGTCGGAGACGTGGCGCAGCAGGCGGTTTTCCAGGTCGCGCCGGCCGTGATAGGGATCGATCAACTCGCCCTGTTCGCTGCGGGCGATGGCGTTAATGGTCAGATCCCGGCGCAGTAAATCCTGTTCCAGCGTCACGTCGGGGGCGGCATGGCAGACAAACCCGGTGTAGCCGCTGCCGGATTTTCGTTCGGTGCGGGCCAGCGCATATTCATCGCGGCTTTGCGGGTGCAAAAAGACCGGAAAATCCCTGCCGACCTGTTGATAACCCTGCGCCAGCAGCTGTTCCGGCGTGGCGCCGACCACCACCCAGTCCTTCTCGGTGACCGGCAAGTTAAGCAGGCTGTCTCGTACGGCGCCGCCGACAAGGTAAATATTCAACGTCGGACTCCTGAGTATGCGGTGGTATTCACTACATATTAACATCTTTGCTGCGTATTATTGACCGCCGGTAAAAATGCCTGCGCAGGCATCGCTCTTAACCCATCCAGCGGTCGTTTTTCTTTCTGCGCGGGATAATGTGCGGCAGCAGCAGACCCAGCAATAGCCCGATGCCCGCCACGCCGCCGCCGTACATAAACCATTGCAGAATGATGGTGCGCTGTTTGTCGTCAAGCTGGACATTGGCGGCGCTGACTTTTTTCTGCGCCACGATAAGCTGATTCTTCAATTCCTCATTTTCGCTGCGTAATCCATTGATAATGTCGTCGCTGGCGGCGACTTTCTGCTGCATATCCGCCGTGCGCTGGTTCCAGGTCTGATCGATATTGTTCAGTTTTTCCGTCAGATCCTTCACCTGGCTTTCCAGTTCGGGAACGCGGGTGCGCAGGCTGGGCGTTTCGCTGAGCTGATCGAGCGGGATCCAACTGGTGCGGTTTTTGTCATCGCGGATTTGCGCGTAGCCCGCCCCCTGATTAACGCTGAGCACCGTGACTTGATCGCCGGCGTTCAACGTGCCGATGATGCGGTATTGATTACCCGGCCCGCTGTGGATATAGGTCAGCAACTCATCGGAAACATAGCGTTTTTCTTCGGCGTGAGCCGCGCCGCTTAAAATGAAGGTTATCAAGGTAAAAAAAATCAGGCTTAATTTCTGCATAAGATCATCGTGTTGCGTGAGTTATGGGACGATAGTAGAGGGTTAAGTCTGACGAGGCAATGATTAAACAGAAATGAGAACTATCTTACTCTTGGTCCGAAGGGGGCGATAAAACAGAGCGCGCTGCAAAGGTGGCAAGGTGAAGTAAAATGTTATTTACTGGCGCCATTCACATTGATCCCGGTGTAACAAATTATGAGTGAAGAAATCGAACTGAAATTTATTGTTCATCCCGACGGCGTTGATACGCTACGGCAGCAGTTATCCGGCTGGCAGAGCGAGTACAGCCATTCCGAACATCTGCGCGCCCGGCGGCTGACCAATACCTACTATGAGACGGCGGATAATTTCCTGCGCCGACATGGCATCGGGCTGCGCATTCGCGGCGAGAATGAGCGTTACGAAATGACGGCGAAAACCGCCGGCAACGTGGTCGGCGGGCTGCACCAGCATCCGGAATATAATCTGGCGCTGGAAAAGGCGGAGCTGGATCTGGCCCTTTTCCCGGCGGATATCTGGCCGGAAAACTGCGATCCTGCGGCGCTCCAGCAGTCGCTCCAACCGCTGTTCAGCACCGATTTTACCCGTGAAAAGTGGGTGGTCACTTATCATCAAAGCGTGATTGAGGTCGCCCTTGACCTGGGTGAGGTGCGCGCGGGCGAACTCAGCGAACCCCTGTGTGAACTGGAGATGGAGCTCAAACTGGGGCAGACTACCGACCTGCTTGAGCTGGCGAAGGAGATTGCGGAATTCGGCGGCCTGCGTCAGGGCAGCCTGAGCAAAGCCGCGCGCGGCTATCATCTGGCGCAGGGCAACCCGCCCCGCGAGTGCCGCCCGCTCGGCATCCTGGTGGTGGAGCCGAAAACCAATATCGATCAGGCGATCCGCGCGGCGCTGGAGTATGCGCTGAGCCACTGGCAATACCATGAGGAGCTTTGGGTGCGCGGCAACGCCGACGCCCGCCACGCGCTGCCGCAGGCCGGCGCGCTGATTCGCGAGATGCTGGTGCTGGTGGGCGGGGTGGTGTCGCGTAAGGTGACGACGCTTTTTCGCGCCGCGCTCGCCAGTCTGGAGGCCGGCGTCGAAAGGACGGAGGATGCGCAAGAGCTATGCTACGGCGTGGAGTATCTGCAAAGTAAGCTGGTGCTTACTTCATGGCTGGTTGAAGCCGGCTGGCGTAACTATATGGATAATAAAGATCGCATCAGGCTGCAGGGCTCCTACAAACGTTTCGCCGATATCATGCTGGGCCGCAGTTCCGCCGATCTGAGAAGCACGTTCGCCAGCACGCTGAGCGAAGTGCAATATATACAGCAACTGCCGCGCCTGCAGCGCAATATTTGCGCCTTTCAGCTGTTATCCGGCGCTTATCCGGTGGAACAGACGGAAGCGTACATCGATCGCTGGCGCGCGCTGATTCAGGCCATTGAGCAACAGGCGGCCGATCACACCCCGTCGCCCTATCTGGAAGCCTGCCGTAAACAGGCGTTGGCTCAGCCGCCATTCTGGCTGCACAGCGCCGGCTAACCGTTAACGCATTTATCCGCCGGCGATGGCGGATCAAGGGAACCACCATGCCGCTACTTCCTTTGCCGCCGTTACTGGCGCAACAGTCTCAACGGATTTTATCGCGTTTGCGGGAAACCGCCGCCGATTACCCGCCGGCGGCGGACGACGATCTCGCCGTATTGGCGCTGAGCGATTTCGTCAGCGACGCGCTTACGCGGTATCCCGACTGGTGGCGGGAGATCCATCGGCAGCCGCCGCGGCCGGAAGAGTGGCGACATTATGCCGATTGGCTGAATCAGGCGCTGGCCGCGGTCAATGACGAAACGGGGCTGATGACGGTATTGCGGCGGTTCCGTCGCCGTATGCTGGTAAGGATCGCCTGGTCGCAGACGTTGCGCACCAGCACCACGGAGCAGACGCTGCGCCAGCTCAGCGAGCTGGCGGAAACGCTGATTATCGCCGCCCGCGACTGGCTGTATCAGGCCTGCTGCCGGGAGTGGGGAACGCCGGTCAACGGGCAGGGCGCGGCCCAGCCGCTGCTGATCCTGGGAATGGGGAAGCTGGGCGGCGGCGAGTTGAACTTCTCCTCGGATATCGATCTGATTTTCGTCTATCCGGAAAACGGACAGACCCAGGGCGGACGCCGCGAACTGGATAATGCGCAGTTTTTTACCCGGCTGGGCCAGCGGCTGATAAAAGTGCTGGATCAGCCGACGGTGGACGGCTTTGTCTATCGCGTCGATATGCGGCTGCGCCCGTTCGGCGACAGCGGCCCGCTGGTGCTGAGCTTCGCCGCCATGGAAGATTATTATCAGGAGCAGGGGCGGGACTGGGAACGCTATGCGATGGTCAAAGCCCGCCTGCTGGGCGGCATGGACGACGCCTACAGCCAGGAGCTGCGCAGTACGCTGCGGCCCTTTGTTTTCCGCCGCTATATCGATTTCAGCGTGATTCAGTCGCTGCGCAATATGAAAGGGATGATCGCCCGCGAAGTCCGTCGGCGCGACTTGCGCGACAATATCAAGCTGGGGGCGGGCGGTATTCGGGAAATCGAATTTATCACCCAGGTTTTTCAGCTGATCCGCGGCGGGCGCGAATCCGGGCTACAGGAGCGGGCGCTGCTGCCCACGCTGCGTCATATCGGCGAGCTGGGGCTGCTGGCGCCGCCTCAGGTCGACGAACTCGGCGAGGCGTACCGTTTTCTGCGCCGTCTGGAAAATCTTCTGCAGGCGATAGCCGACGAGCAAACGCAAACGCTGCCCGAGGACGAACTCGATCGGCAGCGGCTGGCCTGGGGCATGGGATTCGCCGACTGGGCGCAGCTGCAACAGGCGCTGCTGCAGCACATGCTGGCGGTGCGCCGCGTGTTTGACGATTTAATCGGCGATGACGCGCCGGACAGCGACGATATTCCCGAACACGCCAGCTACCGTAGCCTGTGGCAGGACAGGCTGGATGAGGCCGATCTGGCGTCGCTGACGCCGCACCTGACGGAAAGCGTGCGCGAGAAACTGCTGCGCGCGGTCATCGAGTTTCGCCACGACGTGGCGAAACGCACCATCGGCCCGCGCGGGCGCGACGTGCTCGACCAACTGATGCCCAACCTGCTGGCGGAAGCGTGCGCCCGACAGGATGCGGATACCATTTTATCGCGCCTGACGCCGCTGCTGTTGGGGATTATGACCCGCACCACCTACCTGGAGCTGCTGCTGGAATCGCGTCCGGCGCTGGCGCAGCTGGTCCGGCTGTGCGCTGCCTCGCCGATGGTGGCCAGCCAGTTGGCGCGCTATCCGCTGTTGCTCGATGAACTGCTCGATTCCGCCACCCTGTATCAACCGATCGCCCCGGACGCCTATGTCGATGAGCTGCGGCAGTATCTCCTCAGGGTGTCGGAGGAGGACGAAGAGCAGCAGCTGGAAGCGCTGCGCCAGTTCAAGCAGGCGCAGCTGCTGCGTATTGCCGCCGGGGATATCGCCGGCGCGCTGCCGGTGATGAAAGTGAGCGATCACTTAACCTATCTGGCCGAAGCCATCATCGCCGCGGTAGTGCAGCAGGCCTGGGGGCAGATGGCGGCGCGCTACGGCCAGCCGGCCCATTTGCGGCAGCGCGAGGGGCGCGGATTCGCGGTGATCGCCTACGGCAAGCTGGGGGGCTGGGAGCTGGGTTACGGCTCCGATCTCGATCTGGTTTTTCTGCACGATTGCCCGTCCGAGGTGATGACCGACGGCGAACGCAGCATTGACGGCCGCCAGTTTTACCTGCGGCTGGCCCAGCGGGTGATACATCTGTTCAGCACCCGCACCTCGTCGGGGATTTTGTATGAGGTGGATGCGCGGCTACGGCCGTCGGGGTCGGCGGGGATGCTGGTCAGCACCGTGGAAGCCTTTGACGACTATCAGCGCAACGAAGCCTGGACCTGGGAGCATCAGGCGCTGGTGCGGGCGCGGATGGTTTACGGCGAGAGCGGCGTACAGCGGCAGTTTGAAGACATTCGCCGCAACATCCTGTGCCGCGAGCGCGATGGGGAGAAACTGCGTGGCGAAGTGCGCGACATGCGCGAGAAGATGCGCCAGCATCTGGCGAATAAAGACAAAACGCTGTTCGACCTGAAAACCGACGCCGGCGGGATCACCGATATCGAATTTATCGTCCAGTATCTGGTGCTGCGCTATGCGTCGCGGGAGCCGCGCCTGACCCGCTGGTCGGATAACGTGCGCATCCTGGAGATGATGGCGCGGTACGGCGTGATGGAAGAGAGCGAGGCGCATGCCCTGCGGCTGGCTTACGTTACGCTGCGCAATGAGCTGCATCATCTGGCGTTGCAGGAGATCGCCGGCCGGGTGAGCCAGGAAAAATTTATCGCCGAACGTCGGCAGGTGCGACACAGCTGGAACAAATGGCTGGGTTGAGAGAGTCCTCGCATTCTGCTTAACCGGGATGCGCTTTTTAATAGTAATAATCGGGCCTGTGATATTATTACGCGCATTATGCTAAATGAGCTTGGAGTATGGGATGAAAGTTACGCTGCCTGATTTCCGCCGTGCGGGGGTGTTAGTGGTTGGGGATGTGATGCTGGATCGCTACTGGTATGGGCCGACCAGCCGCATTTCGCCTGAGGCGCCGGTGCCGGTGGTCAAGGTTGATACCATTGAGGAGCGACCCGGCGGGGCGGCGAACGTGGCGATGAATATCGCCTCTCTGGGGGCCGGCTCGCGGTTGGTCGGCCTGACGGGGATTGACGACGCCGCCCGCGCCCTGAGCAGCAAACTTGGCGAAGTCAATGTGAAGTGCGATTTCGTTTCGGTGCCGACGCACCCGACCATCACCAAACTGCGCGTATTATCCCGTAACCAGCAGCTGATCCGGCTGGACTTTGAAGAAGGCTTCGACGGCGTCGATCCGCAGCCGATGATCGAGCGTATCCAGCAGGCGCTGCCGAATATCGGCGCGCTGGTGCTGTCCGATTACGCCAAAGGGGCGCTTGTCCACGTGCAAACCATGATCCAGACGGCGAAAGCGGCGGGCGTGCCGGTGCTTATCGATCCGAAAGGGACGGACTTTTCCCGCTACCGCGGGGCGACGCTGCTGACGCCCAACCTGTCGGAGTTTGAGGCGGTGGCCGGACGCTGCAAAAATGAGGATGAACTGGTATCCCGCGGGATGCAGCTGGTGGCCGATTACCAGCTGTCCGCCCTGCTGATCACCCGCTCGGAGCAGGGGATGACCCTGCTGCAGCCGGGCAAGGCGCCGCTGCATTTGCCGACCCAGGCGCAGGAGGTCTACGACGTGACCGGCGCCGGCGATACGGTTATCGGCGTGCTGGCCGCCGCGCTGGCCGCCGGCAACTCGCTGGAAGAGGCCTGTTTCCTCGCCAACGCCGCCGCCGGCGTGGTGGTGGGCAAGCTGGGGACCTCAACGGTGTCGCCCATCGAACTGGAAAACGCCATCCGCGGGCGCGCGGAAACCGGCTTTGGCGTGATGAGCGAAGCGCAGCTGAAAGAGGCGGTGGCGCTGGCGCGTCAGCGCGGCGAAAAAATAGTCATGACCAACGGCTGTTTCGATATCCTGCACGCGGGGCACGTTTCCTATCTGGCGAATGCCCGTAAGCTTGGCGATCGCCTGATTGTGGCGGTGAACAGCGATGCGTCGACCAAACGGCTGAAAGGGCCGACCCGACCGGTTAATCCGCTGCCGCAGCGCATGATCGTGCTGGGGGCGCTGGAAGCCGTCGACTGGGTGGTGCCCTTTGAGGAAGATACCCCGCAGCGTCTGATTGCCGAGGTGTTGCCGGATGTTCTGGTCAAAGGCGGCGATTATCAGCCGCACGAAATCGCCGGCAGCGAAGAGGTGTGGGCCAACGGCGGCGAGGTCCGGGTGCTGAATTTTGAAGACGGCTGCTCCACCACCAACATCATTAACGCCATTAAAGCCGGTGAATCTGAATAACTGACTGAAATAAGTATGAATCCATTGAATATAGAGTCGGCCGAAGCGCGTGAGGCAAGCTCACGGGCAGCGGAATTGCGCAGGGTATTGCGTCATCATGAATACAAGTATCACGTGGAGGATGCGCCGGAAATCCCGGACGCCGAATACGATCGGCTGATGCGTGAGCTGAAAAGCCTGGAAGAGGCCTATCCCCAGCTGGTGACGGCGGACTCGCCGACGCAGCGCGTCGGCGCCGCGCCGCTGGCGGCCTTCGAGCAGGTGCGTCACGAAGTGCCGATGCTGTCGCTGGATAACGTATTTGACGAAGAGAGCTATCTGGCGTTCAGCAAACGCATCGGCGACCGGCTGAAAAACGGCGACGATCTGACCTTCTGCTGCGAGCTGAAGCTGGACGGCCTGGCCGTCAGCCTGCTGTATGAAGAGGGCGTGCTGACGCGCGCGGCCACGCGCGGCGACGGCGCCACCGGCGAGAATATCACCGCGAATATCCGCACCGTTAAGGCCATCCCGCTGAGTCTGACGGGAGACAATATTCCGCGCCGGCTGGAAGTACGCGGCGAAGTATTTATGAAGCACAGCGGTTTCGAAAAACTCAACGAGGAAGCCCGCCGCACCGGCGGCAAAGTGTTTGCCAACCCTCGCAACGCGGCGGCCGGCTCGCTGCGTCAGCTCGATCCCCGCATCACCGCCAAACGTCCGCTGACCTTTTTTTGCTACGGCGTCGGTTTGCTGGAGGACGGAGAACTGCCGGACAGCCATTGGCAGCGCCTGATGCAATTCAAGCGCTGGGGACTGCCGGTCAGCGACCGTATCAAGCTCTGTACCGGCAGTGCGGAAGTGCTCGATTTTTATCGCCATATCGAACAGTCGCGCGGTGCGCTGGATTTCGATATCGACGGCGTGGTGGTCAAGGTGGACGATCTGGCGCTGCAGGCGCGCCTTGGCTATGTCGCCCGCGCGCCGCGCTGGGCGGTGGCGTTTAAATTCCCGGCGCAGGAGCAGCTGACCTGGGTGCGCGACGTCGAATTTCAGGTCGGCCGCACCGGGGCGATTACCCCGGTGGCGCGTCTGGAGCCGGTGGCGGTGGCGGGGGTGATGGTCAGTAACGCCACGCTGCATAACGCCGATGAAATCGAACGGCTTGGCCTGCGCATCGGCGACCGGGTGACGGTGCGCCGCGCCGGCGACGTTATTCCGCAGATTGTCGGCGTGGTGGAAACGGAGCGGCCGGAAAATACCCGTCCGATTGTGTTCCCCGACGTCTGCCCGGTGTGCGGTTCCGACGTGGAGCGGGTGGAAGGCGAGGTGGTCACCCGTTGCACCGGCGGCCTGATTTGCGGGGCGCAGCGCAAAGAAGCCCTGAAGCACTTTGTTTCCCGCCGGGCGCTGGATGTCGACGGCATGGGCGACAAAATCATCGACCAGCTGGTGGAAAAAGAGTATGTCAAAACGCCGGCCGACCTTTTCCGGCTCAGCGCCGGGATATTGACCGGTCTCGATCGCATGGGGCCGAAGTCGGCGCAGAATCTGGTCGGCGCGCTGGAGAAGGCGAAAAGCACCACCCTGGCGCGTTTCCTGTTTGCGCTGGGGATCCGCGATGTCGGAGAAGCGACCGCCGCCAATCTGGCCGCGCATTTTGGTTCGCTGGAGGCGCTGTTCGGTGCGGATGAAGAGTCGCTGCTGGAGGTGCCCGACGTGGGCAAGGTGGTCGCCGCCCGCGTGCGGCATTTCCTGGAGGAGGAGCACAACCAGCAGGTGATCCGCGAACTGATCGCTCCCGACGGCATCAATATCCACTGGCCGCAACCGCTGGCGGTGAAAGCGGAGGCGATCGACAGTCCGTTTGCCGGCAAGACGCTGGTGCTGACCGGGTCGCTGAGCATTCTGTCCCGCGATGAGGCCAAAGATCGGTTGACGGCGCTGGGCGCCAGGGTCAGCGGCAGCGTATCGAAAAAAACCGATATGGTGATTGCCGGCGAAGCGGCGGGCTCCAAGCTGACCAAAGCGCAGGAGCTGGGGATCCCGGTAATTGACGAAGCCGAAATGATGCGTTTGCTGGGGGAGTAGGCCGGTGGAAAAAGAAGACCTGATTGAAATCGCCAATATGCCGATGCCGTTTGGCAAGTATCAGGGGCGGGCGCTGATCGACCTGCCGGAAGAGTACCTGCTGTGGTTTGCCCGTAAAGGCGAGTTTCCCCAGGGGCGCCTGGGCGAACTGATGCAAATGACGCTGGCGATCAAGATAGAAGGTCTGCAAGGGCTGGTTAAGCCGCTGAAGCGTGATAATAAGACATGATTGTTATCTCATGCCTTATTTGGCTTGCACTCAGATATAAACATTGACCTGATTTTCTTCCGTCGGGCGATTAACGCCGTCGGCCTGAATGCCGTTACTGGTACTGGTGGTGTTTGTTTCATCTACGCTTTGCTGAGCTTGCTGCGCCTCCTGAAGCTGAGCAATCTGAGCCTGAATGGCTTGGATCTGCGCCTGTAGCATTTGACTTTCTGTTTCAATCTCTTCCGCGCTGCCGGAAGAGTTTGTCACGTCTGCCAATTTTTCCGTTAGTTTTTCAAGCTGTTGGGTTAATTTACTGATTTTTTGCGCGTAGTTTTCACTGCTGCTCGATGAACCGCTCACCGCTGAAATTGCGCTTATGTCCGACATTTTTCCTCCTGATAAATGCGTACCCAATGTACTTACTTATTATCGTCCGATTGTGTTTTTTCTTTGCCGGCGTTTTGACGCCAAAAGCCAATCATCTTGTCAGGTTAACGACGCCAGATGTAACAAAGTGTGTTTTTTCTCGGATTAGCCACCATAGACATTGATGGCGCTATTCAGGCGCATCGCCTGACGATTTAGCCTTTCCGCCGCCTCCGTGGATTGGGCAACCATATCCGTATTGCGCTGCGTCATTTCTTCAATCTGCGCAATGGAGGTGTTGATTAAGCCCAGCGCGGAAGTCTGCTCGCCGGCGGCGTGGCTGATCTCGTTGATCATGGTGGAAACCTGGCGGACTTCCTGCACGATGTCGTTGATATGCCTGCCGGCATTTTCCACCATCTGCCCGCCCGCTTTGACGCTGGCCACGTTGGCGTCGATCAGCGCTTTGATCTCCTTGGCGGCCGAGGCGGAATGCTGCGCCAGATTGCGCACTTCGGCGGCCACCACGGCGAATCCCTTGCCTTGCACCCCGGCGCGGGCCGCTTCAACGGCGGCGTTCAGGGCGAGGATATTGGTCTGAAAGGCAATACTGTCGATCACGCTGATAATATCGACGATTTTATTACTGGCGTCGGAAATGGAATCCATCATGCCGATGGTTTCCCGCATAATCTCCCCGCCTTTTACCGCGGTGCGGTTGGCGGTTTCCGCCATCTGCGTCGCCTGGACGGCGGTTTCAGAACTTTGCCGCACCGCCGCGGTAATTTGCTCGATGGCCGCGGCCGTCTGCTGCAGGTTGGCGGAGGTGTCTTCCGTGCGGCTATTCAGCGCGCTATTGTTGGCGGCCAGCCGCTGGCTGACGTCGGTCATTCCCTGAACCTGGGCGCCGACATCATCCACCAGGGAGTGCAGGTTAAGCCCGAACTGGTTGACTGCCCGCAGCAGCATGCCTATTTCATCCACCCGGTTCAGGCGTATAGACTCTCCTTTGCGGCCGGAAACAATATACTGGGCCTGTTTCAGCAGCATTTTCAGCGGTCGGGCAATCTGCCGTTGCAGAAAAAGATCCAGCAGAAAGATTAAAACCAGCGTTACGGTCAGCGACCAGAGCGGGTTTATGCCGCCGAGAGAGAGCAGAGCGGGAACCATTCCCGCGGCAACAATCGCCATCCGCAGGCGCCAGCGCACTGGCAGTTTCTGCAATAGTGACAGCGGGGCGAATATGCCGGTGCGAACCACCAACCCCTTGTAGAATCCACGGTGCCCGGCCTGCTTTTTCTTTACGGCCTGATATAAGGGCTCCGCGGATTTGATCTCATCGGCGCTCGGCGTATTGCGCACGGAGATATAACCGGCGAGTTGATTGTGATGATAAACCGGCGTGACGTTGGCGCGGACCCAGTAATGGTCGCCATTGCGCCGCCTGTTTTTTACCAGCCCGGTCCAGCTGTCGCCTTGCTGTAGGGTAAACCACATATCGGCAAAGGCTTCGGCCGGCATATCCGGGTGGCGCACAATATTGTGCGGCTGGCTGATTAATTCATCCTCGGAAAAGCCGCTGACGTTGATAAATGCGGAATTGGCATAGGTGATATGGCTGTGAATATCTGTGGTGGACATTAATGTCGTGTCCATATCCAACAGATACTCCTGCTGTGTGACAGGCGTATTTATTCGCATCAGAAACCCCGGCGGTATATTGCTGTTTAAATTAATTCAAAATATTCAATTGGGTACGCTGAATTTTTTTCGCTATTTGATAATCATTTACCGAATACAATCACTCGTTTATCAGCATGGGAATTTATGATGATGAGGATCCTGCTGTCAATAAATTCATTTGATCATAAGTAATTCATTGATAAAAGATAATAATCAACAAAATTAAGCATCAATGGCGGATATATGTAATAACGGAGGGGATGCCGGGTTTGTTAAATTTTATTATGCAATTTTTTACGCATTTGGCATGAAATGTTGCTGGTCTTTGTTTTTTTCGCTTTTACCTGGCGGGTTTTCAAATATTAATCTTTATTAAATTGATTCTGGATCAAAAAAGGCTTGTTGAATTAATCAATGGCCGGAACATATTCCGGCCATAAGAAGATAATGTCGTAATCAGGTTACCGGCGCCGGGTTGAAAACCGCCAGGGCGTTGTGAAGTCCCCATTGATCGGACCAGGTTTTCTTTCTGTCGCTGGCGATGTCGAGAATAAAGTGGAACAGCTGCCAGCCGACATCTTCAATCGTCGCCTCGCCCGTGGCGATGGTGCCGGCGTCAATATCCATCAGATCGTGCCAGCGTTTTGCCAACGCCGTGCGGGTCGCCATTTTAATGACCGGCACCGCCAGTAAGCCATAGGGCGTGCCGCGGCCTGTGGTAAATACCTGCACGGTGATGCCGGAAGCCAGCTGCTGCGTGCCGCAAACGAAGTCGCTGGCCGGGGTCGCCGCGTAAATCAGGCCGCGTTTGGTCGGGCGCTGCCCCGGAGACAGGACTTCGACAATGGCGCTGGTGCCCGATTTGGCAATGGAGCCAAGCGCTTTTTCCACCACGTTGGCCAGGCCGCCTTTCTTGTTGCCGGGCGACGGGTTGGCGCTGCGGTCGGTCTGGCCGCTATCGAGGTAGGCGTCATACCAGGCCATCTCTTCCAGCAGACGCTTGCCGACCTCCTGGTTAATCGCCCGCGGCGTCAGTAAATGGATGGCGTCGCGCACTTCGGTGACTTCTGAAAACATCACCGTCGCGCCGCAGCGTACCAGCAGATCGGAGGCGAATCCGACCGCCGGGTTTGCCGTCACGCCGGAAAAGGCGTCGCTGCCGCCGCACTGCATGCCGACCACCAGTTCGGATGCCGGGCAGGTTTCGCGCCGGCGCCGGTTCAACCGCTGCAGATGCCGATCGGCCATGGTCAGAATATCATCCACCATCGATTTAAAGCCGACGTGATGTTCATCCTGCAAACGAACGATGCTGCTGTCGTCCAGCGAGATGGCCTGCACGTCGGGCGTGCCTTCCAGCAGGCGTTCGGGTTGAAGTTTTTCACACCCCAGGCCGACAACCAGCACTTCGCCGCCAAAGTTGGGATTCAGCGCCAGATTATGGATCGTACGTATCGGGACGACCGCCGCCGGGGCATTGATGGCCACGCCGCAGCCGTAAAGATGATTGAGGGCCACGACGCCGTCGACGTTCGGATACCTGGGCAGTAAATCCCGTTCAATGATGTTAACCACATAGTCCACCACGCCGGCGACGCAGTGAACGCTGGTGGTAATGCCGAGAAGATTTTTCGTACCGACGCTGCCGTCGGGATTACGGTAACCTTCAAAGGTATAGCCTTCCAGCGGGGGAAGGGCGACGGGAACTTTTGTGGCCAGCGGCAAAGTTTCCAGCGCCGGGGCCTGGGGCAATTCCACCAGCGATTCATCAATCCAGCTTCCCTGGGGAATATCTCTTAAGGCATAGCCGATGATTTCACCGTAGCGAATAATGGGGCCGGCTTTATCAATATCGACCAGAGCGACTTTGTGCCCCTGGGGAATATGCTCAATTAATTCCAGTCCGCTATCAAATCGGGTGCCGGCACGTAAACCATTATCATTAACAATGATGGCGACATTATCATCACTGTGAACTTTAATGTAAAATGCCTGCACGGAATTCTGTTTGTTCTGCGACATAACGTCTCCAGTAAATACTTAATTTTCAGAAAATCAGTTTTTTTCGTCGTGTTATTGTTGGGGTAATACGGATTTTATATACATAGTATCTGATTTTTAATCGCACTGAATTGTGCAATTGAATAGTATTTTTCGTTTTTAACCCCCGATGATCTGGCGAATAGCCAATATACTGTGATCTGCCTCACTCTACCTATTTAAATGGACTATATCACCGACAATAATGTGATGTTGGTCGCTTTTTTTTGTGCGTAACCCATAAAATAGATGGAATGCGGCGCTGATTATTGTGCATTTTAACAATGCTATTCGGCAGCGCTATTTTTATACTGATGACGTTTTCCAAATCTTTGCGGATAAAGATGGTCATGCAAGATTTTATTAAAATAGTCTTTATCTAAATTATTAAAAAATACTCAAATTTTCAATGACGGGCATGATGTTGGTTTATTTGAGTTAACATACTAATAACGAGAGCCAAGGGGATTTTATGAATTCCGATGCACTTCTTACAACAAGAAAAACTTATGTTCGTTACATTATCCTATTCATCATCTTTACAGTTACCGCTATAAACTATGCGGATCGCGCAACATTGTCGATAGCGGGTTCGGCAGTAGCGCAAGAGTTACAGCTAGACGCGGTGCATATGGGATATATTTTTTCCGCATTTGGCTGGTCATATTTAGTAATGCAGATACCCGGCGGTTGGTTGCTCGACCGCTTCGGCTCCAAAAAGGTTTATGCCTATAGTATCTTCTTCTGGTCCCTGTTCACCTTCCTGCAAGGATTTGTCGATTGGGTTCCTTTAGTGTGGGCTCCGTTAACCCTTTTTGCTCTGCGCTTTATGCTGGGGTTTTCCGAAGCGCCGTCTTTTCCCGCCAATGCCCGTATCACCGCCGCGTGGTTCCCGACCAAGGAGCGCGGTACGGCATCCGCCATTTTCAATTCGGCTCAATACTTCTCACTGGCGATTTTCTCTCCGATCCTCGGCTGGTTAACCTACCAATGGGGTTGGGAACACGTCTTCCTGGTGATGGGCGGATTAGGGTTTGTATTGACCGCGATATGGCTTAAATTTATCCATAACCCCACCGATCACCCCGGTATCAGCCCGCAGGAGTTGGAATATATTTCCAAAGGCGGCGCCGTTGTCGATATGGATCATAAAAAAGAAGGCGGCAAAAAAGACGGTCCTAAATGGAACTATGTTAAACAGCTTCTTACCAACCGTATGATGCTGGGGGTATTTCTGGGGCAATACTTTATTAATAGTATTACCTGGTTCTTCCTTACCTGGTTCCCCATTTACCTGGTTTCGGAAAAGGGCATGTCTATTCTGAAAGTGGGTCTGGTTGCGGCAATTCCGGCGCTGTGTGGTTTTGCCGGCGGCGTGCTGGGCGGCGTGGTATCGGATATGTTGCTGAAACGCGGCTTCACGTTAACCGCTGCGCGTAAAATTCCCATCGTGCTGGGTATGTTGCTTGCTTCAACCATTATTCTCTGTAATTACACCGATAGTAATGTCGTGGTTGTTTCATTGATGGCGCTGGCTTTCTTTGGTAAGGGATTCGGGGCATTGGGTTGGCCGGTGATCTCCGATACCGCGCCTAAAGAGATAATCGGCCTGTGCGGCGGCGTATTTAATGTTTTTGGCAACGTTGCGTCAATCGTTACCCCGCTGGTTATCGGTTATTTAGTCAAAGAACTGCATTCATTTAACAGCGCATTGGTTTTCGTCGGTATTTCCGCACTGATGGCAATGCTGTGCTACTTACTGGTGGTAGGTGAAATCAAACGCATGGAATTGAAGAAAGTTGATGATTGATGAAGCGCTTTTATCATCCGTCAATGTCCAGGCATGTTAATTCACGAACCGTAATTAAATAGAAGGTTATTATGAGTAATACGATATTACCTAACCGCTTTCGTCAGGAGTTACGCCAGGGGAAAACCCTGATTGGCTGCTGGTGCGCGTTGGGCAATCCCATTTCCACCGAGGTGCTGGGACTGGCGGGATTCGACTGGCTGGTGCTGGATGGCGAGCATGCGCCGAACGATATCCTGACCTTTATTCCGCAGCTTATGGCGCTGAAAGGCAGCCACAGCGCGCCCGTCGTCCGTCCGCCGAGCAATGAGCCGGTCATCATCAAACGTCTGCTGGATATCGGTTTCAATAACTTCCTGATCCCTTTCGTGGAAAGCGAGGAGGAGGCCGTTCGCGCGGTGGCGTCGACGCGCTATCCGCCCGCCGGGATCCGCGGCGTTTCCGTGGCGCATCGCAGCAATGCCTATGGGACCGAGCCCGACTATTTCGCCACCATTAACGACAACATCACCGTCCTGGTACAAATCGAAAGCCAGCAGGGCGTCGACAATCTGGATGCCATCGCCGCCGTTGACGGCGTTGACGGTATTTTTGTCGGACCGGGCGATCTCTCCGCGGCGCTGGGGTATCTGGGGCAGCCCAACCACCCGGAAGTGCAGCGCGTTATCCGTCATATTTTTGAGCGCGCCGCCGCGCACGGCAAGCCCAGCGGCATCCTGGCGCCGGCCGAGGCCGATGCCCGGCGCTACCTGGAATGGGGGGCGACTTTCGTTGCCGTCGGCAGCGATCTGGGTGTTTTCCGCGGCGCCACCCAGGCGCTGCGCGACAAGTTTAAAGCGTAATTTTGCAGTGAATCGCGCGTGTTAATTACATCAGACAATGAGGTTATAACGATGAAAATTGGTTTTATTGGGCTCGGTATTATGGGAAAACCGATGAGTAAAAATCTGCTGAAAGCGGGTTACTCATTAGTCGTGATGGACAGAAATCTGGAGGCGGTGGCCGAGGTGGTCGCGGCCGGCGCCACGGCGGCGGAAACGCCGAAGTCGGTGGCGGCGCAGAGCGACGTGATTATCACCATGCTGCCCAACTCTCCGCATGTGAAAGAGGTGGTGCTGGGCGAGAACGGCGTGATTGAAGGCGCGCGCGCCGGCACCATCGTGGTCGATATGAGTTCGATCGCGCCGCTGGCCAGCCGTGAAATCGCGGCGGCGCTGGCCGAGAAAGAGGTAGCCATGCTGGACGCCCCGGTCAGCGGCGGCGAGCCGAAAGCGATTGACGGCACCCTGTCGGTGATGGTCGGCGGCGACAAAGCGCTGTTCGAACGCTGTTTCGCCATTCTCGAGGCGATGGCCGGATCGGTGGTGCATACCGGCGATATCGGCGCCGGCAACGTCACCAAGCTGGCGAACCAGGTGATTGTGGCTCTGAATATCGCGGCGATGTCCGAAGCCCTGGTGCTGGCGACCAAAGCTGGCGTTAATCCGGATTTGGTGTATCAGGCGATTCGCGGCGGGCTGGCGGGCAGCACCGTGCTGGATGCCAAAGCGCCGATGGTGTTGGATCGCAACTTTAAACCGGGTTTCCGCATTGATTTGCATATTAAAGATCTGGCCAACGCGCTGGACACGTCGCACGGCGTGGGCGCGCAGCTGCCGCTGACCGCCGCCGTAATGGAGATGATGCAGGCGCTGAAAGCGGACGATCTGGGCTCCGCCGATCACAGCGCGCTGGCCTGCTATTACGAGAAGTTGGCTAAGATTGAAGTGACGCGATAAGGCTTGATGGTTGTCGGAGCGGCATAGGTGACCGTATGCCGCTCTGGTTGTCGGGGTAATCATTTTGATAAGCGCCGATTCAGCAGCGCGGATTATTGATGAAACCGAAACGTTTATGAAATCGGATCGTTTATGAAAATAGTTATCGCACCGGATTCTTATAAAGAAAGCCTGTCTGCACAAGAAGTTGCCACGCAAATTGAAGCGGGATTCCGTGAGATCTTTCCCGATGCCTGCTATATCAAACTGCCGGTCGCCGACGGCGGTGAAGGGACCGTTGAAGCGATGGTGGCGGCAACGCACGGCGAGATCGTCAAGGTTAAGGTTACCGGTCCGTTAGGCGATAACGTCGAGGCGTTTTTCGGTCTGTCCGGCGATAAAAAGACGGCTTTTATCGAGATGGCCGCCGCCAGCGGGTTGGAGCAGGTGCCCGCGCAGCGGCGTAATCCGCTGCTGACGACCAGCTACGGCACCGGCGAGCTGATTCGCTGCGCGCTGGATCATGGCGTGCGGCATTGCATCATCGGCATCGGCGGCAGCGCCACCAATGACGGCGGCGCGGGGATGGCGCAGGCGCTGGGAGCGAAGTTGCTTGACGAATCCGGCGCGCAGATTGGCTTCGGCGGCGGAGAGCTCGACAAGCTGGCAAGTATCGATATCGGCGAACTGGACCCGCGAATCAAAGAGTGCCGCTTTGAAGTGGCCTGCGACGTTACCAACCCGCTGACCGGAGAACAGGGCGCCTCCGCTATTTTTGGTCCGCAAAAGGGGGCGACGGAGGAGATGATCGAACGGCTGGATAAAGCGCTGAAGCATTACGCCGCGGTTATCCGCGACGATCTGGATATGGACGTCGAGCACGTTCCCGGCGCCGGCGCCGCCGGCGGAATGGGCGCCGCGCTGCGGGCGTTCTGCGGCGCCGATCTGCGGCAGGGAATAGAGATCGTTACCGAAGCGCTGGGGCTGGATGAATTGGTGCGCGATGCGTCGCTGGTGATTACCGGCGAAGGCCGTATCGACAGCCAGACCATTCACGGCAAGGTGCCGATTGGCGTTGCCCGGGTGGCGAAACGCTACCATAAACCGGTGATCGGCATCGCCGGCAGCCTGACCGCCGACGTCGGGATTGTTCACCAGCACGGTCTGGATGCGGTATTCAGCGTACTGTACAACGTCTGTTCGCTGGAAGAAGCGCTGGAAGACGCCGCGGAAAATGTGCGCATGACGGCGCGCAATATCGCGGCGACCATCAAGCTGGCGCAAGATTTATCAGCGTGATTTACGGTTCAGATGCGCGCGCGCGGCGTCGCTGACGTTATCGATTTCGTCCAGCAGCTCCAGCCATTCCGGCTCCAGCTCGCTGGCGCTAATCCCCTTGCGCAACTGCTGTTCCAAATAACGGCAGATCTGTTTCAAGCGCGGCACGCCGCTGTAGCTGCAACTGCCATGCAGCTTGTGGATCACCTCGATGATTTTGTCGTCGGACCGATTGTGCAACAGATTTTCAACCTGCCGGCGCACCTCCGGCAGAAAATCCAGCAGCATCTGTAGCAGCTCGCGCGCCAGTTCCGGTTTATTGGCCGCCTGGCGCTGCGCCAGCGTCCAGTCCAGCGACGGTTGGCTATCGCGGTGCCGACCCTGCGGCGGACGCGCCTCTTCCGGGGGAGAGTAGCGGGACAGCACTTTCTGCAGCATCTGCTCGTCAATCGGTTTTGCCAGATAATCATTCATGCCGGCCTGTAACAGGTGCTCGCGTTCATCGCTCATGGTGTGGGCGGTAACGGCGACAATCGGCGTTTTGCCATGCCTGGGGAACTGGCGGATGATTTCGCTGGCGCGGATACCGTCCATACCCGGCATCTGGATATCCATAAGGATAAGATCAATATCGCGATCTCGGGCCTGGGAGACGGCCTCCGTGCCGTTGGTGCACAGAATGATGGTTTCCACCTGTTCTTCCAGCAGGGTGCCGATCAGCTTCAGATTGGCCGGATTATCATCCACGGCCATCACGCTTAACGGTAGCCGTGCGCGGGGCGGCGGCTGAGGCGCGGTGATGTTTTCCGGCAGCAGCGACAGCTGGAAAACCGAACTGTCCTGCAGCAGCGGCAGCAGGCGGGGAGCGGAGATCGGTTTATTCAAACAGGCGTGAACGCCGAATATTTTCAGCTGCTCGGCATCCATTTGCGCAAAGCTGGGCAGCGCCAGGATCACGTAGGGCGCGCGCCGGCAGACGTCGCGTAATTGGGGCGTGTAATCGAGCAGCGTGTTGCGGTAATGCACCGGAACGCCCAACAGCAAAATATCGAAGGGGGCTTCGGGAAGTTGTTCCAGCGTCGGGCTATAGCTTACCGTTAAGGGCGTTTGGCTGAGAATATTCAGCGTGGCCTGCGCCGCCGCCGGATCGGATTCGATATACGCCAGGCGCTTGTCGCGCAGCATTAGGTATTCGTTGTTTGCCGGCGCGGCGTGGGGATTTAACGGCAGATTGATATGGAACCAGAAGGTAGAGCCTTTATTTAGCTGGCTGTGAAAACCGATATTGCCGCCCATCTCTTTGATCAGCCGCTGGGTGATCACCAGCCCCAGCCCGGTTCCGCCATGGCGCCGTGAAATACTGGTGTCCGCCTGGCGGAATGCCTGGAATAGCTGTGACTGCTGGCGTTCGGCGATGCCGATGCCGCTGTCGCGGATTTGAATTTCCAACTGAACCAGGTTGCCTTCCTGGCGGCGTTTTTCCACCCGGATATCAATGTTGCCCTGCTCGGTGAACTTGATGGCGTTGCCCAACAGGTTGGTGATGATTTGCTGAATGCGCAGCGGATCGCCGATAAACTGCTCCGGAATGTCATGCTGAACGTCGAGCGTCAGTTCCAGCCCTTTTTCATGGGCGGTATGGGCCAGCAGCATCACGACTTCGTCCAGCGTGTTGTGCAGCGAGAACGGAATGTTTTCCAATACCAGCTTGCCCGCCTCCAGTTTGGAGAAATCCAGTACGTCGTTAATGATGTTCAGCAGGTTATTGGCGGAGCGTTCGATGGTCAGCAGATAATCGGTCTGGGTCGGATTCAGCGACGTTTTCAATGTCTGGCGGGTAAAACCGATCACGCCGTTGAGCGGCGTTCTCAGCTCGTGAGACATATTGGCCAAAAACTCCGACTTGATGCGCGCCGCTTCCTGCGCCCGCTTTTTGGCCAGATCCAGCTCGACGTTCTGGATCTCCATCTGTTCGAGCGTTTCCCGCAGATCGCAGGTAGCCTGATCGATATTCTGCTGCATCTCCTCGTGGTAGGCGGTCAACGACATGGCCATGGAGTTAATGCCGTTTTTCAGCATATTCAACTCGCCCAGCATATGGCCTTCAACCCGGCTATCCAGCTGTCCGCGGCGGATGCGATCGACCGTTTCCACCATATTGCCGATCGGCGCGGTAACGTCCTTCATCAGGCGATAGGCGAATAGCACCGCGACGCCCATACACAGCAGCAGCATCAGACCGGCGATAAAAATTTCCTGGTATTGCCGGAGCTTGATGGAGTTGATATCCAGCTCGACGGCAAGGTAGCCGATAGGCGGTATTGCGCCGGGCCGCGGCGCTGTCAAACCGTCATCGGCGAACTCGCCGTCGGCGGTAATCGGCATATGCAGGATCAGGGCGTTCCCGATATGGTGCAGGTGCAAGCGGTTGTCGGCCGGCGTGTCTTTGCTCAGGTGCGGCGACCATTGGCTATGGCGATTATTGGTGGTGACGATGAGCTGATTTTTATCATCAAAGATGCTGATGGCCCGGATGATGCCGGAGTGCCGCCGATGCAGCGTATTAATCAGCGGTTGCAGCGTATTCTGCTGGTTTTTTGCCATGGCGTAAGCGCTGGTGACGGCCAGCGGTTCGATGATACTGGCTCCCGCATCGGCCAATTGTTCCTGCAGCTGGTTATAGCGGTGTACCACGAAAAAGGTACTGAGCAACAGTCCGATCAGTAACGTCGGCGCCAAAATCAGTATTAACATGCGCGCACGCAGACTGTATTTGGTCATAAGGGTCCAATGTGGGAGAATTAAACTTAAAAATTATTGTATTTATAAAACGATCGTAAATTATGGCGCAATTCTACTCTCCAAACCGGCGCGTGACGACCCGGCAAACGATAACCGTGACGGTAGACAGCCTTGACCCCTTCGGGCAGGGCGTGGCGCGTCATCAGGGCAAGACGATTTTTGTCGCCGGCGTGCTGCCGGGCGAACAGGCTGAAGTACGGCTGACGGGGGAAAAGCGTCAGTTTGCCCATGCCGAACTTAAACGACTATTAACCAGCAGCCCGCAGCGCGTTGCGCCGCGCTGCCCGCATTTCAACGACTGCGGCGGATGCCAGCAGCAGCATGCCGATATTGCGCTGCAGCAGCATAGCAAAGCGTCGGCGCTGGCGCGCCTGATGGCGCGGGAAACGGGAGTGGAACTGCCGCCCGCGGCGCCGATCGCCGGGCCATCTTATGCCTACCGGCGACGGGCCCGGCTTGCGTTATACTATCAGGCTAAACAGCAACGGCTGTTGATGGGATATCGTCAGGCGGGGTCGCACGAGCTGGTCGATATCCGGGCCTGCCCGATATTACGGTCGGAGCTGGAAGAACTGCTGGCGCCGCTGCGCGACTGCCTGAGCCGCCTGCGGGCGGTAAAGCGGCTGGGGCATGTGGAACTGGTGCAGGCGGATAACGGTCCGTTGCTGGTGCTGCGCCATCTGGATGCGCTGAGTGAGGCGGACAGCCAGACGCTGAGCGACTTTGCGCGGCGGCATGCGACGTCGGTTTATCTGGCGCCCGATGCGGACTCGGTGACCTGTCTGCACGGCGAGGCGCCGCTGTATCATATTGACGGATTAACGCTGGCGTTCAGCCCGCGGGATTTTATTCAGGTCAATGATGCGGTCAATCAGCAAATGGTCGAGCGGGCGCTGACCTGGCTGGACGTTCAGCCGCAGGACCGGATATTGGATCTGTTCTGCGGCATGGGCAATTTTACCCTTCCGCTGGCGCGGCGGGCGGCCAGCGTCGTCGGCGTTGAGGGGGTGGCGGCGCTGGTGGAAAAAGGGCGCGAGAACGCCCGGCGCAATTCGCTCGCCAATGTCACATTTTTTCACCAAAATCTTGAAGATGATGTCACTCAGCAACCTTGGGCCGCCCAAGGTTTTGATAAGATATTGCTGGATCCGGCACGAGCGGGCGCCGCGGGGGTCATGGCGCAGATTGTCCGTCTGGCTCCTCGGCGCGTGGTTTACGTTTCCTGTAATCCGACCACGTTGGCGCGTGACAGCAAAATATTACTCGCCGCCGGTTATCGGCTGGCGAATGTCGCCATGCTGGATATGTTTCCACATACCGGCCACCTTGAGTCGATGGCGTTGTTTATAGGTGATGCGGCGGCGCGGTAAAGTAGGGAGAAATTATGGTTGCGGTAAGAAGTGCGCATTTGAACACGGCTGGTGAGTTTGTACCTGACGCGTGGATTGCTTCGCTTGGCATAACCAGTCAGCAGTCGTGTGAACGTTTAGCCGAAACCTGGCATTACTGTGAACAACAAACCCAGGATCATCCCGATGCCATGCTGCTGCTGTGGCGCGGTATCGAGATGGTGGAAATTCTGTCCACGCTGAGTATGGACAATGACAGCATGCGCGCCGCCCTGCTGTTTCCCATCGCCGACGCCAACGTGGTGGATGAAACCACGCTGCAGGAAAAATTCGGCAAAGGCATCGTCGATCTGGTGCACGGCGTGCGCGACATGGATGCCATCCGTCAGCTGAAAGCCACGCAGAATGACTCCGTCGCCTCCGAACAGGTGGATAATATCCGTCGCATGCTGCTGGCGATGGTGGAAGATTTTCGCTGCGTGGTGATCAAGCTGGCGGAGCGGATCGCGCATCTGCGCGAAGTGAAGGACGCCCCGGAAGAAGAGCGGGTGCTGGCGGCGAAAGAATGTACCAATATTTACGCCCCGCTGGCCAATCGGCTGGGTATCGGCCAGCTTAAATGGGAGCTGGAGGATTTTTGCTTCCGCTACCTTCATCCCGCAGAGTACAAGCGTATTGCGACGCTGCTGCACGAGCGGCGTATCGATCGCGAACAGTACATAGACGACTTCGTCAACACGCTGCGCGCCGCCATGAAAGAAGAGGGCGTGCAGGCGGAAATTTACGGCCGCCCCAAACATATCTACAGCATCTGGCGCAAGATGCAGAAAAAATCGCTGTCATTCGACGAGCTATACGACGTGCGGGCGGTGCGCATCGTGGTGGAGCGCCTGCAGGATTGCTACGGCGCGCTGGGTATTGTGCATACCCATTACCGCCATCTGCCGGATGAGTTTGACGATTATGTCGCCAATCCGAAGCCGAACGGCTATCAGTCGATTCATACGGTGGTGCTGGGACCGCGCGGCAAAACCCTGGAAATTCAGATCCGCACCCGGCAGATGCACGAAGACGCCGAGCTGGGCGTAGCGGCGCACTGGAAATACAAAGAAGGCACGGTGGTCGGCGGTCGTTCCGGTTACGAAGGCCGGATCGCCTGGCTGCGTAAGCTGATCGCCTGGCAGGAGGAGATGGCGGACTCGGATGAAGTGCTGGATGAGGTGCGCAGCCAGGTGTTCGACGACCGGGTTTACGTGTTTACGCCGAAAGGCGACGTGGTGGATTTGCCGGCCGGATCAACGCCGCTGGATTTCGCCTATCACATTCACAGCGACATCGGCCATCGTTGCATCGGCGCGAAAATCGGCGGACGCATCGTCCCGTTCACCTATCAGCTGCAGATGGGCGATCAGATCGAGGTGATCACCCAGAAACAGCCGAATCCCAGCCGTGACTGGCTGAACCCGAATCTGGGCTATATCACCACCAGCCGCGGGCGTTCGAAAATTCACAACTGGTTCCGCAAACAGGATCGCGACAAGAACATTCTGGCCGGCCGTCAGATTCTGGATGATGAACTGGCGCATCTGGGGATCGGCCTCAAGGCCGCGGAGAAACTGCTGCTGCCGCGTTATAACGTGAATTCTCTGGATGAACTGCTGGCGGCGATTGGCGGGGGGGATATTCGCCTTAACCAGATGGTGAATTTCCTGCAGGCGCAGCTGAATCAGCCCAGCGCGGAAGAGCAGGACCGCCAGGCGCTGCGCCAGCTGACGCAGAAAACCCCGCCGCCGGCCGCGCGTAACAAAGATAAGGGGCGGGTGGTGGTTGAAGGGGTCGGCAACCTGATGCACCACATCGCCCGTTGCTGCCAGCCGATCCCGGGCGACGAGATCACCGGTTTTATCACCCGCGGCCGGGGGATCTCCATCCACCGGGCCGACTGCGAGCAACTGGACGATCTGCGCAGCCACGCGCCGGAGCGCATTGTCGACGCCGTGTGGGGCGAAAGCTATTCCAGCGGCTATTCGCTGGTGGTGAGGGTGACCGCCAACGATCGCAGCGGATTGCTGCGCGATATCACCACCATTCTGGCGAACGAAAAGGTCAACGTACTGGGCGTGGCGAGCCGCAGCGATACCAAACAGCAGCTGGCCACCATTGATATGGATATCGAGATTTATAACCTTCAGGTGCTGAGCCGTATTCTGGCCAAACTCAACCAACTGCCGGATGTGATCGACGCGCGCCGTCAGCAGGGGGGATGAATGGAGTCTTCGGCTTTTCAAACCGTAGGTTATAAAAATCTTGTTTATGTTGGTGCGGTGGAGGGTTTCGTGCGTGTTGAGTGACGTAGTTTTTTGTGGCACCACCGCCACGCCCGACTGAGGGATGCTCAATCGCCGCATCCCTCAGAACCCAGGCTTTGGGCGGGAATTGTGCCGCTGCGCGGTTCCTTCGGTGCCCATGCCCGCTTATCGAGCCGCCAGTGACGCGTTCCCGACGCGGCACTGGCTTTCGCCGCGTCCATGCGGCTCACTCGGCGGTCATGCTCACCTCAGCACAATTTTTTACGCCCGGAACAACAAAACGGTGAAATATTCTGGCTCCATCGCCGTTGTTATTAACTTAGTTCGGGCACAGCCCTTATCATTAGGAACACTATGACTTCACCCGCTATTGAGCGCCTGCTCGCCATTATGAAAACCCTGCGCGATCCGCAGAACGGCTGCCCGTGGGATCGGGAACAGACGTTTGACTCCATCGCGTCTTACACGCTGGAAGAAACCTACGAAGTGCTGGACGCCATCAGCCGTAAGGATTTTGATGATTTGCGCGGCGAACTGGGGGATCTGCTGTTTCAGGTGGTGTTTTACGCGCAGATGGCGCAGGAGCAGGGGCTGTTTGATTTTTCCGCCGTTTGCGACGCCATCAGCGACAAACTGGTGCGCCGGCACCCGCATATTTTTGCCGATGCCCAATTGGCGGACAGCGACGCCGTGCTGACCAACTGGGAGCAAACCAAGGCGCAGGAAAGGGCGGAAAAGGATCGCCATTCGCCGCTGGATGATATTCCCGAGGCGCTGCCGGCGCTGATGAAAGCACAAAAAATTCAGCAGCGCGTCGCGTCGGTAGGCTTTGATTGGAACAGTTTAGCACCGGTTGTCGACAAGGTTTACGAAGAAATCGACGAAGTGCTGCATGAGGCGCGGCAAGCCGTTGTTGATGAAGAAAAACTGGGTGAGGAAATCGGCGATTTATTGTTCGCCACGGTTAACCTTTCGCGCCATCTGGGGCACAAGGCCGAGCGGGCGTTGCAAACCGCCAACCGTAAGTTCAGCCGGCGTTTTCGCCAGGTAGAACAAATCGTTATCGCATCCGGCAAAACGCTGGATCAGGCCACGCTCGAAGAGATGGAAGCGGCGTGGCGGCAGGTTAAACAGCAGGAAACAAGCCATTGATACTGCTTTTTCCGTCATTGCGTTGTTTTTATTATTTTTATTTTATAACAATATGATTTTAAATTGATTATTGATTGGTGCCGGGCGGGGTTAAACCCCTGTGTCCGGCGGGTTGGGATCCCGACGATGAGTAAAACGAACATTTGTGGCGCTCATCAGGTTCCGGTATACTACTTTCCCGTCTTGGTCGTTCCATCGTCTTTAAACCTAAACTCTCAGGTTCAGCATGACAACTAATTATATTTTTGTGACCGGCGGGGTCGTTTCCTCTCTGGGTAAAGGCATTGCCGCAGCCTCTCTGGCGGCTATTCTTGAAGCCCGTGGCCTCAACGTTACCATCATGAAACTGGACCCGTACATCAACGTGGATCCGGGCACGATGAGCCCGACACAGCACGGCGAAGTGTTCGTCACCGAAGACGGCGCGGAAACCGATCTCGATCTGGGCCACTACGAGCGCTTTATCCGCACCAAAATGTCGCGCCGCAACAACTTCACCACCGGTCGTATCTACTCCGACGTATTACGCAAAGAGCGTCGCGGCGACTACCTGGGCGCCACGATTCAGGTTATCCCTCATATTACCAATGCGATCAAAGAACGCATCCTTGAGGGGGGCGAAGGGCATGACGTGGTGCTGGTTGAAATCGGCGGCACCGTCGGCGATATCGAATCGCTGCCGTTCCTTGAAGCGATTCGGCAAATGGCGGTTGAAGTGGGCCGCGAGCATACGCTGTTTATGCACCTGACGCTGGTGCCTTATCTGGCCGCCGCCGGTGAAGTGAAAACCAAGCCCACTCAGCACTCGGTAAAAGAGCTGCTTTCCATCGGTATTCAGCCTGACGTGCTGATTTGCCGTTCCGACCGTACCGTACCGGCCAATGAGCGGGCAAAGATTGCTTTATTCTGTAATGTGCCGGAAAAAGCGGTAATCTCCCTTAAAGACATTGATTCCATTTATAAAATCCCGTCGCTCTTGAAATCCCAGGGCCTGGACGATTATATTTGTAAACGATTCAGCTTGAACTGTCAGGAAGCGGACCTGTCGGAATGGGAGCAGGTGGTTTACGAAGAAGCCAATCCGGGCGGTGAAGTCACCATCGGCATGATTGGCAAGTATGTGGCGTTGCCTGATGCCTATAAATCCGTTATTGAGGCGCTTAAGCACGGCGGATTGAAAAACCGTCTGACGGTGAACATCAAGCTTATCGACTCGCAGGATGTGGAAACCCGCGGCGTCGAGATGCTGAAAGATTTGGACGCTATCCTGATCCCCGGCGGCTTTGGCTACCGCGGCGTGGAAGGCAAGGTGATGGCGGCGCGTTATGCCCGCGAAAACAACGTCCCCTATCTGGGCATTTGCCTGGGGATGCAGGTCGCATTAATGGAGTTTGCCCGTAACGTTGCCGGTATGGATGAGGCAAACTCTACCGAGTTTGTGCCAGACTGTAAGTACCCGGTGATTGCGCTGATCACCGAATGGCGCGATGAAGACGGCAATATAGAAGTACGCGATGAAGCGAGCGATCTGGGCGGCACCATGCGGGTCGGCGGGCAGCAATGTCATCTGACCGAAGGCAGCCTGGTGCGCCAGCTTTACGGTGAGCCGACGATTATTGAACGTCACCGTCATCGTTATGAAGTCAACAACATGTTGTTGAAACAGATTGAAGCGGCGGGATTGCGTGTTGCTGGTCTTTCCGCCGACCGCAAACTGGTGGAGATCGTTGAATTACCCGATCACCCTTGGTTCGTGGCCTGTCAGTTCCATCCGGAATTTACATCGACGCCGCGGGATGGGCATCCACTGTTTGCCGGCTTTGTCAAAGCCGCTGGCGCGTACCAAAAGCGTCAGGTGAAGTAAGCTTTTTGTCAGCAGCGCGCGACCGAAACGATCGCGCGTTGTTCGTCTGAGGTTTTAGTTAACTTGTACTGAGGAAAATCTAATGTCCAAAATTGTTAAAGTCATCGGTCGCGAAATCATCGACTCACGCGGAAATCCGACTGTTGAAGCCGAAGTGCACCTGGAAGGCGGCTTTGTCGGTCTGGCTGCCGCGCCGTCAGGGGCTTCCACCGGTTCCCGCGAAGCGCTGGAACTGCGCGACGGTGACAAATCCCGTTTTCTGGGCAAAGGTGTAACCAAAGCGGTTGCCGCGGTAAACGGCCCGATTGCTCAGGCTATTCTGGGTAAGGACGCGAAAGATCAGGCCAACGTCGATCAAATCATGATCGACCTGGACGGAACGGAAAACAAATCCAAATTCGGCGCCAACGCCATTCTGGCCGTTTCTCTGGCAAGCGCCAAAGCGGCTGCGGCATCCAAAGGCCAACCGCTGTACGAACACATCGCCGAACTGAACGGCACCCCGGGCAAATTCTCCATGCCTCTGCCGATGATGAACATCATCAACGGCGGCGAGCACGCTGATAACAACGTTGATATTCAGGAATTCATGATCCAGCCGGTCGGCGCGAAAACGGTTAAAGAAGCGATTCGCATCGGTTCCGAAGTTTTCCACACTCTGGCGAAAGTGCTGAAAGCCAAAGGCCTGAACACCGCGGTCGGCGACGAAGGCGGCTATGCGCCGAACCTGGAATCCAACGCCGCGGCGCTGGCAGCTATCAAAGAAGCGGTGGAAAAAGCCGGTTACGTGCTGGGTAAAGACGTTACTCTGGCGATGGACTGTGCGGCTTCCGAGTTCTACAGCAAAGAAAGCGGCAAGTATGAACTGAAAGGCGAAGGCAAAACCTTCACTTCCCAGGAATTCACCCACTACCTGGAAGGCCTGACCAAAGAATATCCGATCGTCTCTATCGAAGACGGCCTGGATGAGTCCGACTGGGACGGTTTTGCCTACCAGACCAAAGTGCTGGGCGACAAAATCCAGCTGGTCGGCGACGATCTGTTCGTCACCAACACCAAGATCCTGAAAGAAGGTATCGATAAAGGCATCGCCAACTCCATCCTGATCAAATTCAACCAGATCGGTTCTCTGACCGAAACCCTGGCCGCCATCAAGATGGCGAAAGATGCGGGTTACACGGCGGTTATCTCTCACCGCTCCGGCGAAACCGAAGACGCCACTATCGCCGACCTGGCGGTAGGTACCGCGGCCGGCCAGATCAAAACCGGCTCCATGAGCCGTTCCGACCGCGTTGCCAAATACAACCAACTGATCCGTATCGAAGAAGCGCTGGGCAACCGTGCGCCGTTCAACGGTCTGAAAGAAGTGAAAGGCCAGGCTTAATCGTCTTTTTCGCTTAAAACAATGTGTTGCTCACGGCCCCGTTTAGGGGCCGTTTTTTTATCTGCGCCGTGACGCAGGCGCCCCCCGTCGTTTATTCCTCAAAACAACGTAACACGTTTATTAATCCCTGGTTTTTTAAAATCCAAAACGCCTTTTTGATAAAAGCATGAGTTCGATCGACTCGCTCTTGATAATTTTGCCAACGTCAGACTGAAGGTGGCAAAAACGCAAAGGTTTTCCCTATATGCGCTGGTTACAGTGGCTCGACGGCAGGCGGCGTTTGCCGTGTCAGCAACATAATAAAGAAAACGATAGGAGAAAGATGGCGATGAAAATAGCTAAAACCTCTGTTCTGTTGAAACTGATTTCCGCGGCCCTGCTCGTCTCGCTCGGTCACGGCGCTTACGCGGCAACCGTGCTTAAACTGGCGTATGCGGAAAACAGCGAGCCGGTGAAACAGGCCCTGCAATACATCGGAAAAGCCGTTGAGCAAAAAACCAATGGCGAAGTGAAGATTCAGTATTTCCCCGACAGCCAGCTCGGCGGTGAACGGGAGTTGGTTGAGATGACGCAGGTCGGCGCTATCGATTTGACGAAAGTGTCGTCGGGTCTGCTGGAAAGCTTTTCGCCGCTGTACGGCGTCTTTTCATTACCCTACCTCTTTAAGGATCAGGACCGTTTCTATCGGGTGATGGATAACCCGGAAATTATGGGGCCGGTGTACCGTTCCACGGAGGCGCAGGGTTTTACCGGCGTAGCCTGGTATGACTCGGGCGCGCGCAACTTTTATACCAGCAAGGCCCCGATCAAGAGCATCAACGATTTGAAAGGGAAGAAAATTCGCGTGATGCAAAGTGAAACCTCCATCGCGACCATAAAACTGCTTGGCGCTTCCGCCATCGCCATGAGTCAGGGTGAGGTTTATACCTCCCTGCAGCAGGGCATCATCGACGGCGCGGAGAATAATGAATTCGCCCTCACCATCGCCCGCCACGGCGAAGTCGCCAAATATTATACCTATGACATGCACACCCGCATTCCCGATATCGTCATCATGAGCAACCTGACCAAAACCAAGTTGACGCCGGAGCAGTTGCAGGCGTTGCAGGAGGCTATCGATGAATCAATAAACGTGGAGAAAAAAGCCTGGCGCGAAGAGATCGATAAAGCGCGGGTACAGGCGCAGAAACAATTCGGCGTCGAGTTTTTCAACATTGATACCGAACCCTTCAAAGCCGCGGTGCAACCCATTTATGAAAAACTGCAAGGCAAGCCTCAGGTTTATGAGCTGTATCAGAAAATCAGCCAGGCGAGTCAATAAATTTCACCATGGGGAAGGGGAGCCCTTCTCCGCTACGGCATGATGGTTGAGGATCTTATGAATATCATTCGAAAATGGCTGGATAAGATCATTGAGGTTTTTGGCTGCTGTCTGATTATCGTCATGGTGGCAATCGCCTGCTGGCAGGTGGTCAGCCGTTATATATTCAACGCGCCCAGCACCTTCTCCGAAGAGTTTTTGCGTTTTTCCCTGGTCTGGCTGTCCGTCATCGGCGTGGCTTACGTCGCGGGCAAGCATGAGCATATCAGTCTGACGCTGTTGCTGGACAAATGTCCCAAGAAACTGACCGTCGGCTGGAACATCGTCATTCAGGTGGTGTTTATTCTGTTTGCGATCTACATCATGATTATCGGCGGCTGGCGCGTATCGGCCACCGCCATGATGCAGATCTCCCCCAGCCTGCAGGTTTCGATGGGTAAGGTGTATTACGCCCTGCCGCTGTCCGGCGTGCTGACGATTATTTATTGCCTGTTGAATATCGTCGACATGCTCAGAGGAACGCCGCCCGGCAAGAGGGCCGCGGATGCGGCACAGGACCCTACGGTAGAAGGAGGTCGGCATGATTGATCCGATGATCGCGGCCAGCGTGCTGGTGGGTATTTTTGTGGTATTGCTTGCTTTGGGAACGCCCATCGGTCTGTGTATCGTTATCGCCTCCGGCGCCACCATTATGCTGGTGTTGCCGTTTGATATCGCGATGTTCACCACCGCGCAGAAGATGTTTTCCAGTCTGGACAGTTTTGCGCTGCTCGCCGTACCATTTTTTGTTCTTTCCGGGGTGATCATGAACAACGGCGGCATTGCCGCCCGGTTGGTGAATTTCGCCAAACTTTTTACCGGCCGTATTCCCGGTTCGCACTCCTACACCAATATCGTCGGCAACATGATGTTCGGCGCGGTTTCCAGTTCGGCGATTGCGGCGTCGATATCCATCGGCGGCGTGATGGTGCCGATGAGCGCCCGGGAGGGGTATAACCGCGACTTCGCCTCCGCCGTCAATACCGCCTCCGCGCCGACCGGGATGCTGACTCCGCCAAGCACCGGCTTCATTCTGTATGCGCTGGCCAGCGGCGGAACTTCCATCGCCGCGCTGTTTTCCGCCGGGCTGGTGGCGGGCGTATTGTGGGGCGCCGGTTGTATGCTGGTGACCTATGTGATTGCCAAACGCCATAATTACACCAGCTTCTTCGTGCTGCAAAAGGGCGTGGCCTGGAAGGTAACGCGCGATGCGCTCCCCAGCCTGCTGCTGGTGTTCATTATTATCGGCGGCATTGTGTGGGGGATCTTCACCGCCATCGAAGCCTCTGCGGTCGCCGTGGTCTATACCGCCTGGCTGACGCTGTTCCTGTATAAGACGCTGTCCTGGAAAGATGTGCCCAGGGTTCTTATCCAGACCTTCTCGATGACGGGCGTTATCATGTTTCTGCTGGCGACCTCTTCCGCCATGTCGTTCGCCATGTCGATGACCGGCATTCCGGCGGCGCTCAGCACCATGATACTGGGGATCTCGGACAGCCCGGAAGTGATCCTGCTGGTGGTGATGATTTTCTTGTTGATCATCGGCATGTTTATGGATATCGGGCCCGGCATTTTGATTTTCACTCCGATTTTATTGCCGATAGTGCAGCAACTCGGGGTTGATCCGGTGCATTTCGGCATTCTGCTGGTCTACAACCTGGCCATCGGCACCATTACGCCCCCTACCGGCAGCGGTCTGTACGTCGGCGCCAGCGTTGGACAGGTGAAGGTGGAAGCGTTGATCAAGGCGTTGATTCCGTTTTACGCCGCCATTATCGCGGTGTTGTTGCTTATCACTTACCTACCCGAATTGACCCTGTTTTTACCACGGTTGCTTGGCGTGATGTAATCACCCGCCCACGGGAAGAACCGGCTCCCGCCGCTGTCCGCGCAATAATCAACGGCTCGTTGCAGAGCCGTTTTCGTGTTTTCCACCCCCCGGATATTGCTCCCGTTCGCAAAACGCCATCCCTGGGCGTGCATTCCTTTTCGTTGGTTATTACATTAATCGGACTTGTGGTTTTTTAAATATAAAATGCCTTTTTATAAAAACTTTGAAGCCGATCGCCATGTTCTTCTTTCGGCTGCCAGTGCATTACGGGGGGTGGCAAAAGGACAAAGGTTTTCCGGCTGGTCGAGGGGTAGCTTATGAAAATAGCGGCAAGGGCCCCCTGCCGCGCAACGTTTATAAACACAATGACCGGGAAGGATGGTAATGAAAACACGTAAGATCGGGTTGGCTAACTATTTAGCCTATGGCTCGGGTGACTTTCTTGGGGCCGGCACCACGGCGCTGACGGCGGCCTGGCTGCTTTATTTCTACACCACCTTCTGCGGCCTGACGCCCATTGAAGCTACGTTTATTTTTGCCATGGCCCGGGTGCTGGACGCCGTCGTCAGCCCGCTGATGGGCTTCCTGACCGACAACTTCGGTTCCACCTGGCTGGGCAAACGCTTCGGCCGGCGTAAATTCTTTATCCTGCTCGGCATCCCCTGCGTGTTCAGCTACAGCTTTATGTGGGTCGGCGATATGGGATACTGGTACTACCTGCTGACCTATCTGCTGTTCGATATCGTCTACACCATGATTCTGGTGCCGTATGAAACGCTGGTGCCGGAAATGACCGACGACTTTAAGCAGAAAACCAAATTCTCCGGCGCGCGTATCGCGCTGGCGCAGCTTTCCGCCATTCTGGCCGCCTTTCTGCCCGGTATTCTGCTCAGCCACTTTGGTAAGGACAACGCCGTCTCGTTCTTCTATTCCAGCCTGGTGTTCTCCGTTATCTGCGCATTGGTGCTGACGCTGGTCTACCTATTTACCTGGGAACGGCCACGGGATCAAATGTCCGAGGCTTCTCTGCGGGCGGAAAAGGAGCGCCAGTCCCTCTCGCTGGTTGACAGCCTGAAACGTTTGAACGTCGAACTGTTGTCGACGCTGCGTATCCGTATTTTCCGTCAGCATCTGGGCATGTATCTGGGCGGCTATATCGCGCAGGACGTGTTCAACGCCGTCTTTACCTATTACGTGGTCTTTGTGTTGATGCAGAGCCCGACGATGGCCTCCAACCTGATGGGCACCATGGCGATCCTGCAATTTATCTCGGTTATCGGCATGATCCCGCTGTGCATCCGTTTCGGGCCCGCGCCGTCTTACCGCCTGGTGGTGTGCCTGTTCGGGATTAGCGCCATCTCTTACGCCGTCCTCTGGTACAGCGGCATGCATGACGCCTTCTCGCTGCTGCTGCTGATTTCCGCGTTGGCCGGCCTGGGCCGCGGCGGCATTAACTACGTTCCCTGGAACACCTATACCTATATCGCCGATGTGGATGAAGTGATTACCGCGCAGCGCCGCGAAGGGATTTTCGCCGGCATCATGACCCTGACCCGTAAGGCTTCTCAGGCCGGCGCGGTAATGCTGGTGGGGATCGTGCTGCAATTGTCCGGCTTTGTCTCAGGACAGAGCGTACAGACGCCGGGCGTCAGCCATACCATCCTGATGATCCTCAGTTTCGGCACCGTCGGGGTGCTGGCGCTGGGCTTCCTGGTTTCCCTGCGCTTTAAGCTCAATCTGCAGACGCATAGCGTACTGCGCGAAGAAACGCAGAAGATGCGCGAAGCCGGCCGGCCGGTGCCTGAAAATATTACCCCGCAGGCCAAGGCGACCGTCGAAATGTTGGCCGGCATGCCTTATGAGTCGCTGTGGGGCAACAATAATGTCGGCTATCTCAACCGTCATAAGGCGAAGATATCCGCCACCCATGCTACCCAGTCCTGATAAACGATAACGTAATAGGATAATTGACTATGACCGTATTCAGTGTAAAACACAGCCCGCTTTTACGTCAGCCCGAACGTTTTATTTCCCGAGAGGATCTGAAGGCGCTGATTTGCCGCATCACCGATAATCTGGTGAATATTGAAGACAAAACCGGCGAGTTTCTGTTACGGCTGGACGACGGCCGGGTGATTGATACCAAGGGTTGGGCAGGCTGGGAATGGACGCACGGCATCGGGTTGTACGGTATTTATCAGTATTACCAGCAAACCGGCGACGAGCAGATGCGGGCCATTATCGACGACTGGTTCGCCGCGCGGCTCGCCGAGGGCACGCCGACCAAGAATGTCAACACCGTTTGTCCTTTCCTGACGCTGGCCTACCGCTACGAGGAAACGCGCGATCCCCGCTGGCTGCCGTATCTGGAGCGCTGGGCCGAATGGGTGATGTATGAAATGCCGCGCACCCGGAAGCGCGGGTTGCAGCATATTGTCTATAACAGTGAGAATACCGAGCAACTGTGGGACGACACGCTGATGATGAGCGTGTTGCCGCTGGCGAAAATCGGCAAGCTGTTGAACCGTCCGGAGTTTGTGGAAGAAGCGACCTATCAGTTCCTGCTGCACGTCCAGTATCTGATGGATCGCGAAAGCGGTCTGTGGTTCCACGGCTGGACGTTCGCAGAACAGCACAACTTCGCCAAGGCGCGCTGGGCGAGGGGCAATAGCTGGCTGACGGTGGCGATCCCCGAGTTTATCGAACTGCTGGATCTGCCGGAGCGCAATGCCACGCGCCGTTTCCTGCTGCAGGTGCTGGAAAGCCAGATTGAGGCGCTGGCGAAATATCAGGATGACAGCGGTCTGTGGCACACGCTGATTGACGATCCGCAATCCTATCTGGAAAGCTCGGCGACCGCCGGCTTCGCCTACGGCATCTTAAAAGCGGTGCGCAAGCGCTATGTGGACCAGCGCTATGCGGCGGTGGCGGAGAAAGCGATTCGCGGCGTGATAAACCACGTCAACGCCGAGGGAGAGCTGACGCAGGTTTCGTTCGGCACCGCGATGGGCAACGATCTCGATTTTTACCGTGAAATCGCGCTGACCTCCATGCCGTACGGACAGGCGATGGCGATCCTCTGTCTGGCGGAATATCTGCGGGTTTACCTGTAATCACGGGCGGACATCCCCGGTACGCGGGATGTCCGCCGGCGGGCTTACTGCGTCAGCCCGGCCACGCTGTAGTTAATCGGCACCCAGCGATAGCCGTTCGGCTTGCCGTCATCGGTTTTTACCGCCTTGACGCGGCCGATGCCGGGGAAGGAAATATGCGAACCCGCCACCAGGTAACCCTGACTGGCGGCATCCTCCAGCACCTTATGGCGGGTTTGCGCCGCCGCGTCCATATCGGAATCAAAACTGATGGTGGTTGCCGGCAGCGGGAACTGTACCGCCGCGACGTGAATGATATCGCCCCACAGCAGTAACTTCTCGCCATCGCTCTCCGTCAGGAAAGCGGTATGGCCGGGCGTGTGTCCGGGGGTCGGCTGCGGCGTGATGCCGCTGAAGAGCGCTTGTTCGCCGGTAAAGGTTTTCAGCTTATCGGCCGCCGTAATGATACGGAACGTCTCCTGCACCCGTTGGAAAGCCGGCTTGCGATCGTCGGCGGCCTGTTGCAGATTCGCTTCGCTGAGCCAATAGTCGGTCTCGGCCTGGCTGACGTAGACGGTGGCGTTGGGGAAGGCGAGTTTGCCATCGTTAACCAGGCCGCCGAAGTGGTCGCCGTGCAGATGGGTGATGAGGACGCTATCCACCTGTTCCGGCGTATAGCCGGCGGCTTTGAGGTTATTCACCACCTTGCCGACGGACGGATTGCCCAGCGTGCCATTGCCGGTATCCACCAGAATCAGGTTTTTTCCGGTATTAATCAGATAGGCATTGATCGAGGTATCGACGGGCGCGGCCAGCGACTGTTGCGCCAGCAGGCTGTTGATTTGCTCCGCCGAGGCGCGCGCCAGCAGTTTATCTACCGGCATGGCGTTGGTGCCGTCGGCCAAGGCGGTAATTTCAAATTGCCCCAGCAGTAGCCGGTAAAAACCCGCCTGGGTTTTTATCTGGGCAACCGGCTGCGCCGTGGCGATAACGGGGACGGAAATAAACGCCAGCAATAGTAAGGCGAGCGATTTCATTTGATTCATGTTTTTCTTTCCTTGTTGAGTCGTCAGCGTGGCGACGGTTGGAAAAGCATCAATACTGCCCGTTGAGTATTAACCGGGTCGCGCCATTACTCAAATCGAAGGCCGCCAGCGCTTGCCGCACGGCGATCGCGGCGCAAGGTTTGGCGTGTTATCGGCGATCTGCGATAATGCGTTTTTAAGTAACCGGTATAGTGAAAAACATGCAGTACCCGATTAATGAAATGTTCCAGACGTTACAGGGCGAAGGCTATTTTACCGGCGTCCCGGCGGTATTCGTGCGCCTGCAGGGGTGCCCGGTCGGCTGTAGCTGGTGCGATACCAAACATACCTGGGACAAGCTGGCGCAGCGGGAAATTCCGCTGGATCAGGTGCTGGTGAAAACGCAGGAAAACGACGGCTGGGGCGCCGCCAGCGCACAGGATGTGGCGGATCTGATCGCGCGCGAAGGCTATACCGCGCGCCATATCGTCATCACCGGCGGAGAACCCTGCATTCACGACCTGGCGCCGCTGACGCTGCTGCTGGAAAAGCAGGGGTTTAGCTGCCAGATAGAAACCAGCGGCACCCATGAGGTGCGCTGCTCGCCCAAAACCTGGGTGACGGTCTCCCCGAAGGTGAATATGCGCGGCGGCATGAAGGTTATCGATCAGGCATTGCAGCGGGCGGATGAAATCAAACATCCGGTCGCCCGCGAGCGCGATATCGACGATCTGGACGCCCTGCTGGCCCGGCTGGAAGATGACAAGCCGCGCATTGTGGCGCTACAGCCCATCAGCCAGAAAGCGGAGGCGACCAAACTGTGCATCGCCACCTGTATCGCCCGCAACTGGCGGCTTTCCATGCAAACGCATAAATATTTGAATATCGCCTAGCCTTGCAAACCCGTTATCCGGGCTATGACCACCGGACATCCCGATTATGGTCACCGGTCATCCCGACTATGACCATCGGTCATCCCCGAAATCCCACCTCCGGTCATCCCCGCTGCAGTAGGCGGGGATCTGCTGGCGCAGGCGGCTCGGCGTTGCTGGGAACGCCCGCTTACTCACCCTTATACACGCAGCCCGCGGTGCAGGTTTCTTTTACCATCACCGCGCTCAGTTCAGGCAATGCCGGTTTTACCTGTTGCCAGATCCACTGGGCCAGCACTTCGCTGGTCGGATTCTCCAGACCGGGAATATCATTCAGGTAGTGGTGATCCAGCCTTTCCCACGTTGGTTTAAACGCGGCTTTTAATTCGGCGAAATCCATCACCCAGCCGGTGTGCGCATCCACTTCGCCGGTAATTTCCAGTCGAACCATAAAGGAGTGTCCGTGCAGGCGTCCGCATTTATGCCCGGCCGGAACGTGGGGCAGGCGGTGGGCGGCTTCGAACTGAAAATCTTTAAATAGCGTGGTAGCCATGGCGATGATCCCGGTTTCTCAAAAATAGCTTTTCAAATTACGACTCAAAAACCGTCGCATACTACCGGAAATTGCCCTGTGAAGCACCTATCTCCACGGTGCGGGAAAGCACCGCCGGCATTTCCGCGCGGATGCTTATCGTCCGGCAGCGCGATAACATACGGCCTATAACACTTTAAGCAATAAGGATTATCAGAAAAACCATTTAGTCATTTTGGTTATTTTATATGTCCATCATTTCTTTAATTGTTAAGATGCGGGTGGTTACCCTTAGATTCCATTCACTTTTATCGCATGAATTGTATTACCCCGGCATAAGCACAAGGAAATAGAGATCATAATGACAACTCCGGTTTCTCCGACTTCGTTGCTCCCGTTGAGTGCGGAGCAATTAACGCGTCTACAGGCGGCGACCGGTGATTTTTCACCTACGCAGCTGGCCTGGCTGTCAGGTTATTTTTGGGGCCTGCTACAGCAGCCGACGGGACAACAGCTGCCCGGCGCGGCGCCGACGGCCGCGAGTGCGGGTGTATCGTCGACGATCTCGGTTCCCGTTCAAAGCATCACCCTCATTTCCGCCTCGCAGACCGGCAATGCCCGGCGGGTGGCCGAACAGCTGCGGGATGACCTGCTGAGCGCCAAGCTGGCGGTGAATCTGGTGAACGCCGGCGACTACAAATTCAAGCAAATCGCCCAGGAAAAACTGCTGCTGATTGTGACCTCGACCCAGGGGGAAGGGGAGCCGCCGGAAGAAGCCGTGGCGTTGCATAAGTTCCTGTTCTCCAAAAAAGCGCCGCAGCTGAAAGAGACCGCCTTTGCGGTGTTCGGTCTGGGCGATACCTCCTACGAATTCTTCAGCAAGGCCGGCAAGGACTTTGACAGCCGTCTGGCCGAATTGGGCGCGGAGCGGCTGCTGGATCGCGTTGATGCCGACGTGGATTATCAGGCCCAGGCGGAACAGTGGCGCCGCCAGGTGGTGGATGTGCTTCAGGCGCGGGCGCCCGCGCAGGGCGATGCGGTGGCTCAGGCCAGCGCCGGCGGCGCGCTGGATGAAATCACCAGCAGCCCGTACAGCAAGGAAGCGCCGCTACAGGCGCTGTTTGCGGTTAATCAGAAAATCACCGGCCGCAATTCGGAAAAAGACGTGCGCCATATTGAAATCGATCTGGGCGATTCCGGCCTGCGCTACCAACCGGGAGACGCGCTGGGCGTCTGGTTTGAAAACGACCCGGCTCTGGTGCAGGAACTGCTTGAGCTACTATGGTTGAAAGGGGATGAGCCGGTAAGCGTCGACGGTAAAACGCTGCCGTTGGCGCAGGCGCTGCTCAGCCATTTTGAACTGACGCAGAATACGGCGCCGATTGTGGAAAAATATGCCGCCCTGGCGCGGGATGAAACGCTGCTGGCGCTGGCGGGCGATAAGCCCGCATTGCAGCGGTACGCCCAGCGTACGCCGCTGGTGGATATGGTGCGCCAGGCGCCGGCGGAGCTGAGCGCCGAGCAGTTGGTCGGCCTGTTGCGTCCGCTGACGCCGCGCCTGTATTCCATCGCCTCTTCGCAGGCGGAAGCGGAGAGCGAAGTGCATATAACGGTGGGGGTGGTGCGCTATGACGTCGACGGCCGTCCCCGCGCCGGCGGCGCGTCCGGCTATCTGGCCGATCGGCTGCAGGAAGACGACGCCGTTCGGGTATTTATCGAACATAATGATAATTTCCGCCTGCCCGCCAACCCGGATGCGCCGGTGATCATGATTGGCCCCGGCACCGGCATCGCCCCGTTCCGCGCCTTTATGCAACAGCGCGAGGCCGATGGCGCCGGCGGCAAGAACTGGCTGTTTTTCGGCAATCCGCACTTTACCGAGGATTTCCTCTATCAGGTTGAATGGCAGCGCTATGTGAAAGAGGGGCTGCTGACCCATATCGATCTGGCCTGGTCGCGCGATCAGGCGCACAAGATTTACGTACAGGACAAACTGCGGGAAAAAGGCGCGGAAGTCTGGCGCTGGCTGCAGGATGGCGCCCATATTTATGTCTGCGGCGATGCCAATCGCATGGCGAAAGACGTCGAGCAGGCGTTGCTGGACGTGGTGGCCGAGCACGGTGGCATGGATGCCGAGCAGGCCGACGAATTTTTGAGTGATTTGCGCCTTGAGCGCCGTTATCAGCGAGATGTGTACTAATGAGTGAAAAATTGTCTGCAAGTGAAAAACATCCCGGCCCGTTAGTGGTGGAAGGGAAACTCGCTGATGCCGAACGCCTTAAGAAGGAAAGCAACTTTCTTCGCGGCACCATCGCCGATGATTTACAGGACGGCCTGACCGGCGGTTTCAACGGCGATAACTTTTTGCTGATCCGTTTTCACGGCATGTATCAGCAGGACGACCGCGATATCCGCGCCGAACGCGCCGAGCAGAAACTGGAGCCGCGCCATGCCATGATGCTGCGCTGCCGTTTGCCGGGCGGGGTCATCACGCCTCAGCAGTGGCTCGGCATCGATAAATTCGCCGCCGACAACACGCTGTACGGCAGTATCCGGCTGACCAACCGCCAGACGTTCCAGTTCCACGGCATTCTCAAACCGAATGTGAAACCGGCGCATAAGCTGCTGAACAGCGTGGGGCTGGACTCGCTGGCCACCGCCAACGACGTTAACCGCAACGTGATGTGCACCTCGAACCCGGTGGAGTCCGAACTGCATCAGCAGGCGTATGCGTGGGCGAAGAAAATTTCCGAACATCTTCTGCCGCGCACCCGCGCCTATGCCGAGATCTGGCTGGATCAGGAGAAGGTGGAGACCACGGACGAGGAGCCGATTCTGGGGGCGACCTATCTGCCGCGCAAGTTCAAGACCACCGTGGTGATCCCGCCGCAGAACGATGTGGATCTGCACGCCAACGATCTCAACTTTGTCGCCATTGCCGATAACGGCCGGCTGGTGGGGTTCAACGTGCTGGTGGGCGGCGGGCTGTCGATCGCCCACGGCGATAAGGCGACCTATGCGCGCACCGCCAGCGAACTGGGCTATATTCCGGTTGAACATACGCTGGAAATCGCCGAAGCGGTGGTCACCACCCAGCGCGACTGGGGGAATCGCACCAACCGCAAAAACGCCAAAACCAAGTACACGCTGGAGCGCGTGGGCGTGGAGACCTTCAAACAGGAAGTGGAAAGGCGCGCCGGCGTGAAGTTTGAAGCCATTCGTCCGTATGAATTTACCGGCCGCGGCGATCGCATCGGCTGGGTGAAAGGCATCGATAATAAATGGCATCTGACGCTGTTTATCGAAAACGGCCGTATTCTTGACTATCCCGGCCGCCCGTTAAAAACCGGGCTGGCGGAAATTGCTAAAATCCATAAAGGCGATTTCCGTCTGACGGCGAATCAGAACCTGATCGTCGCCGGGGTGCCGACGCGCAGCAAGGCGAAGATTGAAGCGCTGGCGCGCCAGCATGGTCTGATAGACGACGCGGTGACGGAACAGCGTAAAAACTCCATGGCCTGCGTCTCTTATCCCACCTGTCCGCTGGCGATGGCGGAAGCGGAACGTTTCCTGCCGGAGTTTGTGACCAAGGTTGAAAATATCATGCAGCAGCATGGCGTGGGGGACGAACATATCATCCTGCGCGTGACCGGGTGCCCCAACGGCTGCGGCCGGGCGTTGCTGGCGGAGATCGGCCTGGTGGGGAAAGCCATCGGACGCTATAACCTGCATCTGGGCGGTAACCGCGAGGGGACGAGGATCCCGCGCATGTACCGCGAGAATATCAACGAGGCGGAAATCCTCGGCGAAATAGATCGGCTTGTCGGACGCTGGGCGAAAGAGCGCAACGATAATGAAGGCTTTGGCGATTTCACCATCCGTGCCAATATCATTAAACCGGTGCTGGATCCGGCGCGTGACTTCTATGACTGACAGGAGATCCTGATGGCTGAGCTTAATCTCGAAACGCTTAACGCGTTACCCAAAGCGGAGCAGGCGGAGGCGCTGGCGGCGGTTAACCATCGGCTGGAGACGCTGTCCGCGCAGGAGCGGGTAAGCTGGGCGCTGGAAAATCTGCCGGGGGAGTACGTGCTCTCCTCCAGCTTTGGCATTCAGGCCGCGGTGTCCCTGCATCTGGTGACGCGGCAGCGGCCCGATATCCCGGTGATCCTGACCGATACCGGCTATCTTTTCCCGGAAACCTATCAGTTTATCGATGCCTTGAGCGAGCAGTTGCAGCTCAACCTTCAGGTCTACCGCGCGGTGCTGTCGCCCGCCTGGCAGGAGGCGCGCTTCGGTAAACTGTGGGAGCAGGGGGTTGAGGGCATTGAGCGCTACAATCAACTGAACAAGGTGGAACCTATGAACCGGGCGTTAAGCGAGCTTGGGGCGCAAACCTGGTTTGCCGGCCTGCGGCGCGAACAGTCCGCCAGCCGCGGCCATCTGCCGGTGTTGGCGCTGCAGCGCGGGGTGTTCAAGCTGCTGCCGATTATCGACTGGGATAACCGCCAGGTGTATCAGTACCTGAAACAAAACGGATTGAGCTATCATCCGCTATGGGATCAGGGGTATTTATCCGTGGGCGACACCCATACCACCCGTAAATGGGAACCCGGCATGAGCGAAGAGGAAACCCGCTTTTTCGGCCTGAAGCGTGAATGCGGACTGCACGAAGAGTGAATGGCGGAGCCGGGCATTTGCCCGGTTCAGCGTGTGATAAAGTTCGATATTAGGGAGAGCGTAGCGAGGGGTCGTAGCGGCGTAAGCCGCCGGAGCGCCCCTCGTTACGGTAGGCCCGGGTATCTCTGACCAACAGGCGACTGCCCGCAATCTATGCTGGCTTTTCCTGGGTTATTCCATTACGGAACTTGTCATTCCAATTCGGCATTTCATAAGTGTTCTATCGGCACCGTATAGTCGCTTTATCTATTTTTTATATTTGTTAAGGCATTTGTGAACTATCTACCTTTGTTCGCTGACCTTCGGCAACGTCCGGTGCTGGTGGTAGGCGGCGGCGACGTGGCCGCGCGTAAAATCGATCTGCTGCAACGCGCCGGCGCCGAGGTAAAGGTGGTGGCGCAGTCGTTGTCGGCGAACCTGGCCGAACGGCATCAGGCGGGGCGGATTCAATGGCTGGCGCAGCGTTTTACGCCGGAGTTGCTGTCCGGCGTGTTTCTGGTTATCGCCGCCACCGATGACGCCGAGCTTAATGCCGCCGTATCCGACGCCGCCAACCAGCGCCATCTGTTGGTGAACGTGGTGGACGACCAGCCGAAGTGTTCTTTTATTTTCCCATCGATTGTCGATCGTTCGCCGCTGATGGTGGCGATCTCTTCCGGTGGGCAGGCGCCGGTGCTGGCGCGCCTGCTGCGTGAAAAGCTGGAGGCGCTGCTGCCGGCCAGTCTGGGAACCATGGCGCAGCTCGCCGGCGGCTGGCGCGATCGGATCAAACAGCGCCTGCATACCATCGGCGATCGCCGGCGTTTCTGGGAGCGTCTTTTCTCCGGGCGCTTCTCCAGCCTGGTGGCGGCGGGGCAGCTGTCGCAGGCGGAAGAGGAACTGCAAAAGCAGCTGGAACAACAGCAGCATGCGCAACGCCAGCCGGCGGAGGAACGGGGGGAGGTTGCGCTGGTGGGCGCCGGTCCCGGCGATGCCGGGCTGTTGACGCTGCGCGGCTTGCAGGTTATTCAGCAGGCGGATGTGGTGCTTTACGACCAACTGGTCAGCGCGGACATTCTGGAACTGGTGCGCCGCGATGCCGAGCGCATTTGCGTGGGCAAGCGCGCCGGCGCCCACTCCGTGACCCAGGAGGAGATTAACCGGTTATTGATCTCACTGGCGCGGCAGGGCAAGCGGGTGGTGCGGCTGAAAGGCGGCGACCCGTTTATTTTCGGGCGCGGCGGCGAAGAGCTGCAACAGGTGGCGCAGGCGGGCATCTCCTTCCAGGTGGTGCCGGGGGTGACCGCGGCGGCCGGCGCCACCGCCTATGCCGGCATCCCGCTGACGCACCGGGATTACGCCCAGAGCGTGGTGTTTATCACCGGGCATTGCCGGCCGGACGGCGATGCGCTGGACTGGTCGACGCTGGCGCGCGGGCGTCAGACGTTGGCGATTTATATGGGCACGGTGAAGGCGGCCGAAATCGCCCGGCAATTGATCGCCCACGGCCGCGCCGCCGAGACGCCGGTGGCGGTGATCGGCCGGGGAACCCGGCACGATCAGCAAGTGCTGACGGGCACGTTGCAACAGTTGGAACAATTGGCCCGGCAGGCGCCGACCCCGGCCCTGTTGGTGATTGGCGAGGTGGTGAATCTGCACCATCAGATCGCCTGGTTTGGTCAACCGACGGCGCGGCCAGAGAGTCGGCCGGCGGTAGTGAATTTGGCTTAAGGAATGGTTATGGACGAGAAACGACTTACTCATTTACGGCAGTTAGAGGCCGAGAGCATTCATATCATCCGCGAGGTGGCGGCGGAGTTCGCCAACCCGGTGATGATGTATTCTATCGGTAAAGACTCTTCGGTCATGCTGCATCTGGCGCGTAAGGCATTCTTTCCCGGATCGCTGCCGTTCCCCTTGCTGCATGTGGATACCGGCTGGAAATTCCGTGAAATGTATGAATTTCGCGACCGCACGGCGAAAGCGTACGGCTGCGAGCTGCTGGTGCACCGTAACCCGCAGGGCGAGGCGCTCGGCATCAACCCGTTTATCCACGGCAGCGCCAAGCATACCGATATCATGAAAACCGAGGGATTAAAGCAGGCGCTGGATAAATACGGCTTTGACGCCGCTTTCGGCGGCGCGCGGCGCGATGAGGAAAAATCCCGCGCCAAAGAGCGTATTTATTCGTTCCGCGACCGTTTTCACCGCTGGGATCCCAAGAGTCAGCGCCCGGAGCTGTGGCATAACTACAACGGCCAAATCAACAAGGGCGAAAGCATTCGCGTATTCCCGCTGTCCAACTGGACCGAGCTGGATATCTGGCAGTACATCTATCTGGAAAACATCGATATTGTTCCGCTCTATCTGGCCGCCGAGCGGCCGGTTCTGGAACGCGACGGCATGCTGCTGATGGTGGATGACGACCGTATCGACCTGCAACCGGGCGAAGTGATCGAACAGCGCATGGTGCGTTTCCGCACCCTGGGCTGCTGGCCGCTGACCGGCGCGGTGGAATCCAACGCGCAAACGCTGCCGGAAATTATCGAAGAGATGCTGATTTCCACCACCAGCGAGCGCCAGGGACGGATGATTGACCGCGATCAGTCCGGTTCAATGGAGTTGAAAAAGCGTCAAGGGTATTTCTGAGGAGTCGTCGAATGAACCAGGTTGTGGCAAAAGATACGGTTGTAAAAAATAGTGTAATTGCGAAACAGATTGCTGAGCAGGGGGGCGTCGAAGCCTATCTGCACGCTCAGCAGGACAAAACCCTGCTGCGTTTTCTGACCTGCGGCAGCGTCGACGACGGTAAAAGTACCCTGATCGGCCGTTTACTGCACGATACCCGGCAGATTTACGAAGATCAGCTCACCACGCTGCACAGCGACAGCAAGCGTTTGGGCACGCAGGGGGAAAAGCTGGATCTGGCCTTGCTGGTGGACGGCCTGCAGGCGGAGCGCGAGCAGGGCATTACCATTGATGTCGCCTACCGCTATTTCTCGACGGAAAAACGCAAATTCATTATTGCCGATACGCCGGGGCATGAGCAGTACACCCGCAATATGGCGACGGGCGCCTCCACCTGCGAACTGGCGATCCTGCTGATCGATGCGCGCAAGGGCGTGCTCGATCAGACCCGGCGGCACAGCTTTATCGCCACCCTGCTGGGGATCCGCGATCTGGTGGTCGCGGTAAACAAAATGGATCTGGTGGATTATCAGCAGGCGGTATTTGAACAGTTCAAACAGGACTATCTGGATTTCGCCCAGCAGTTGCCCACCGATCTGAACATCACCTTTGTGCCGATCTCCGCGCTGGACGGGGATAACGTCGCCACGCCGAGCGCCGCGATGAGCTGGTACAGCGGCCCGACGCTGCTGGACGTGCTGGAAACGGTCAACGTGGCGCAGCGCAGCCTCAAGCTGCCGATGCGTTTCCCGGTGCAGTACGTGAACCGCCCGAATCTCGACTTCCGCGGCTACGCCGGCACCCTGGCGTCCGGCACGATACAGGTGGGACAACGGGTTAAAGCGCTGCCTTCCGGGGTGGAATCGACCGTCAGCCGCATCGTCACCTTTGACGGCGACCTGCAGCAGGCGCAGGCCGGCGAAGCCATTACCCTGGTGCTGGCGGATGAAATCGACGTCAGCCGCGGCGATCTGCTGGTTGATGGCGGCGAAACCCTGAAGGCGGTGCAGAATGCGCTGGTGGATATCGTCTGGATGGCGGAACAGCCGCTGGTGCCGGGGCAGAGTTACGACATCAAGGTCGGCGGCAAGAAAGCCCGCGCCCGGGTCGAGAATATCCAGTATCAGGTTGAAATCAATACCCTGACGCAGCGGGTGGCGGAAAATCTGCCGCTGAACGGCATCGGGCTGGTTGAACTGACGTTTGACGAACCTCTGGTGCTGGACAACTATCAGCAGAATCACGTTACCGGCGGCATGATCCTGATCGATCGCCTGAGCAACGTCACCGTAGGCGCCGGGCTGGTGCGCGAGGTCATTGAACAGACCTACCAGGAACCTGGGGCTTACAGCGCCTTTGAGCTGGAGCTGAATGCGCTGGTGCGCCGCCACTTCCCGCATTGGGGCGCCCGTGACCTGCTGGGAGGGAAATAATGTCCCGACGCCCGCCGACTTCACCGCCGCCCGCCGATGAGAACGTCATCTGGCATCCGCACGTTGTGTCGCGTCAGGAGCGCGAGCGTCTGCACGGCCACCGGGGCGTGGTTATCTGGTTCACCGGGCTTTCCGGTTCGGGTAAATCGACGCTGGCCGGCGCGCTGGAGCAGGCGCTGCATCAACATGGCGTCAGCACCTATTTGCTGGATGGCGATAACGTCCGTCACGGCCTGTGCCGCGATTTGGGCTTTAGCGATGACGATCGGCGGGAGAATATCCGCCGCGTCGGCGAAGTCGCCAAACTGATGGTGGACGCCGGCCTGGTGGTGCTGACGGCCTTTATCTCGCCCCACCGCGCGGAACGTAAAATGGTGCAGGACCTGCTGGCCGAGGGGCAGTTTATCGAAGTCTTCGTCGATACGCCCCTGGCGACCTGCGAGGCCCGCGATCCGAAAGGGCTATACAAAAAGGCGCGGGCGGGAGAGCTGCGTAATTTCACCGGAATCGACTCGGTTTATGAAGCGCCGGACGCGCCGGATCTTCATCTGGACGGCGAACAATTGGTAACAAATTTGACCGGCCAACTATTAGATCTGCTCAGCCGGCGGGCTATTATCAACCTCTGATGTTTTCTTCCTCGCCTTTGGGCGAGGAGGATAAATAAGGGGGGAAATTATGCAAAATGCCACTCAGCTAACGATCGGCAAGACCAGAGCGGTGCGGGACGACGACGGCATCCCGCATCCGTTTATCGGAACCGTTGCCGGTTTTTCTTTTTATTGGCTGGCGTTCGCTATTCCCTTTATTATTTACGGCCCCAACGCCACGTTTTTCTTTATGCTCTATACCTGGCCGTTTTTTCTGGCGCTGATGCCGCTGTCGGTCCTGGTGGGGATGGGATGCGGTTTTATGCTGGGCGGTAACCCCTGGTCTACCCTGGCGACGACAGGGCTGTCGGTCATTTCCCTGTACTGGCTGGTTTTCTCTTTTCTTACCGGCTGGTGATGCCAAATCAAAGCGGATACCATCTCATCTCATTTCCTTGCAACAGAGATTACTTCAACAGCATTTGCCTGTGGGGCAATATTCGTCATCCGCAAAATTTAGCACAGGGGGGAAAATATGTGATTGGCACGATCCAATCCTTCTCTGCTAACTAAGGACGAAAAATGTTAACTAAAGCATGCAAAGCGCGCCTTCAACATTGTAAAGAGGCTGAAGCGGCGATCAAGAGTGCCAAGCGGGATGAGTTGGTGATGCTCAAAGATCGTCTCATGGCGGAAATGGGGATGCCAATCGGGATGCACACCATCGGTGTTCCTCTGATTTTCAGCGTATTGTTCATGATTTTGAGCTTCTCCATACCTCAATTGTCTTTATGGTCGGCGATTCTGGCTTGGTTATCGTTGCCTCCCTACACCCTGTTTGCTTATATCGTCCCTGTAGCGCTTGTTTTCGCGGGAGCGAATAGCGTTATCGTTTTTATGATAGCTCGTGGCTCCATGAGCGCGGTAAAAGCGCACATTTTCCTGGCGCAGGTAACACTTCTTTGCTCGATAATTTATTTGATAAAATCATTGGCTGACTATTTTAATGATGAGCCTTCTTCGGGGATGTATTTGTTGAGCGCGCTTCTGGGGATGGCGTTTATCAGTATCAGTTTTTGTTGCATCAACTCGAAAGCTTTTTTTTCGATGTTGAGTTATATGTTACATAACCGAGCATGGAGAAAATTATTAAAGTTGAATCAACACGTCATCTCATCACGATAATCCCTATGCCTATCAATTGAACTGAGAACATACTTTTTAACAACGCCATGATTTCTCCCTGTTCTATACAATTCGTCTTGTTGCCAGAAAAGGATCTCGTCACACAGTGTGGAGTCAAAGCGAAAGTTATGGGATGATTAGGCGGCTTTTCAGGGGGCGGGATGGGAAAACTTACGCTGTTGTTATTAATATTACTTGGCTGGCTGCAGTATTCGCTGTGGCTGGGGAAGAATGGTGTCCATGACCATGTGCGGGTTAACGCGGACGTTGTTGTCCAGCAGGGGAACAATGCCAAACTGAAAGCCCGTAACGAACAACTTTTTGCCGAAATCGATGACCTGAACGGCGGTCAGGAAGCGATTGAAGAGCGCGCGCGCAATGAGCTGGGCATGATTAAGCCCGGTGAAAGCTTCTATCGCCTGGTGCCGGAATCCGGGCGCCGCACTGCCACGACCCCGTCATCTTTACCTAACAATACGCCACGCTAACCAATGCTAAAACAGATTGCTTTTCAGCCAGAGGTTGTTGCTGTCTTACCCGCTGCCGGTAACGGCAGCAGGATGCAAAGCGATCGCCCCAAACAGTATCTGACCATCGGTAATAAAACCATTCTTGAGCATGCCATCGAGGCATTATTGTCTCATCCGCGCGTTGCCCGGGCGATCGTCGCCATCAGCCCTGAGGATAGCCATTTTTATTCCTTGCCCATTGCCGCCGATCCGCGCGTCAGCGTGGTGAACGGCGGCAAGCAGCGCGCCGATTCGGTACTGGCGGGGCTGCGGACGATCGTCGATGCCGACTGGGTGCTGGTGCATGACGCCGCCCGGCCTTGTCTGCATCTGGACGATCTCGAGCGGTTGCTGAGTATTACGGCGCATAGCGAGGTCGGTGGAATTCTGGCGGCGCCGGTTCGTGATACCATGAAGCGCCGCGCGGGAACGGTGATAGAACACACCGTAGACCGCAGCGAACTGTGGCATGCCCTGACGCCGCAGCTGTTTCCATTGGCGTTACTGAAAAGCTGTTTGCAACAGGCTCTGCACGACGGTGCAACGGTAACCGACGAAGCCTCTGCCCTGGAATATTGCGGTTATCATCCGCAAATCGTCAGCGGGCGAGCGGATAACATCAAAGTAACCCGCCCGGAAGATTTGGCATTGGCCGCGTTTTATTTAACCAACTTGCACCATAATAATTCTATTGAATAAATATATAAGGAGAGTGCGCGATGCGTATCGGCCACGGTTTTGATGTTCATAAATTTGGTGGAGAAGGTCCGCTGGTGATCGGTGGCGTGCGTATTCCTTATACTCAGGGGCTGCTGGCGCATTCCGACGGCGATGTCGCGCTGCATGCGGTGACGGACGCCCTGCTGGGGGCGGCCGCGCTGGGCGATATCGGCAAGCTGTTTCCCGATACCGACGCGGCGTTTAAAGGCGCCGACAGCCGCGGCCTGCTGCGTGAAGCCTGGGGGCGCATCAGCGAAAAAGGTTACCGGCTGGGTAATCTGGACGTCACCATTATTGCTCAGGCGCCTAAAATGGCCCCGCATATTGCGCAAATGCGAGTCAATCTGGCGGAAGATTTGCAAAGCCATATGGATAATGTGAACGTAAAAGCCACCACTACCGAACAGCTTGGATTTACCGGCCGTGGCGAAGGCATCGCCTGTGAAGCGGTGGCGTTATTGGTGAAAAGCGAAGCGGGTGAAATCGTCGCATGGTAGGCATGACAAACGGCGAACAGCTTACCTGGCTGCATGGCAAACCGCAGGCGTCGGGCGCGCTGAAGTCCACGGCGGAAGATTTCACGGTTATTGAGGATTTGGGTTTTCAGCCGGACGGCGAAGGCGAACATATCCTGACGCGTGTTCGCAAGCGCGGCTGCAATACGCAGTTCGTCGCCGAAGCGCTGGCGAAATTTGCCCGCATCCCCGCGCGCGCGGTGAGCTACGCCGGTCTGAAAGACCGCCATGCCGTGACGGAGCAATGGTTTTGCCTGCATATTCCCGGTAAAGAAACCCCCGAGTTTAGCCGTTTTACGCTGGAAGGCTGTGAGGTGCTTGAATTTGCGCGTCATCGCCGTAAATTACGGATTGGCGCACTGCAGGGCAACGATTTTACGCTGATATTACGCCAGATAAGCGATCGGGCGGCGGTGGATGCTCGTTTACTGCGGATTGCCCAGGACGGGGTGCCTAACTATTTCGGTAGCCAGCGCTTTGGCAAGGGCGGTAATAACCTTGAACAGGCCCGACTCTGGGCAAACAATGACATTCGGGTTAAAGAGCGCGCTAAACGCGGCTTTTATCTTTCCGCCAGCCGCAGCGCCCTGTTTAATCAGGTCGCCAGTATCCGGCTGGCGCAGCAGCGGGCGAAAACCGCGTTGTGCGGCGATGCCTTACAATTGACCGGCCGCGGCAGTTGGTTCGTCGCCAAACCGGATGAGCTGGCCGCGTTACAGACGCGCCTTGATGCCGGGGAGCTGCAGGTGACCGCGCCGCTGCCGGGCGATGGCGCATTAGGCTCGCTGGATGACGCGCTGCTGTTTGAGCAGCAAAGTCTTGTCGGGCAGGAGACGCTGCTGTCTTTATTGCAGCGTGAGCGGGTCGAGCCGGCCCGTCGGGCGGTATTGCTGTATCCGCGGCAGATGCGTTGGGACTGGCAGGATGAGGTAACGGTCGAGCTGAAATTCTGGTTACCGGCGGGAAGTTTCGCCACCAGCGTGGTTCGTGAAATAATGAACCTGCAGCAAGAGATAAATATCATCGACTGACGTGGCGCGGTTTATTTTCCTTGAACGAATGGTTGTGACAACGATGACGGCGGCGACAGTTTTGATCCCATGCGGGAAAAAAGGGCGCATTGACGACAAGGTTAACCAAGGCAGAGGTTAGCGGGGAATGGTGAACAAACGCATGCAAACGTTGCTGACGCAGCTGCGTCAGCAGGGAATACAGGATGAGCGCCTGCTACGGGCGATAGAAGCCGTGCCCAGGGAACGCTTTGTCGACGAAGCTTTTGAGCATAAAGCTTATGAAAATACGGCGCTGCCGATAGGCTCCGGTCAGACGATTTCGCAACCCTATATGGTGGCGAAAATGACGGAGTTATTGGGTTTGACGCCGGTTTCCCGCGTATTGGAAATCGGCACAGGGTCGGGTTATCAAACGGCGATCCTGGCGCATCTGGTCAAGCACGTCTGTTCCGTCGAGCGGATTAAGGGACTTCAGTGGCAGGCCAAACGTCGTCTTAAACAGCTCGATTTGCATAATGTCTCCACCCGTCATGGCGACGGCTGGCAGGGCTGGGCGTCGCGCGGGCCTTTTGACGCCATTATCGTCACCGCCGCGCCGCCTGAAATTCCCCGGGCGTTGCTGGATCAACTGGATGAAGGCGGCGTGATGGTTCTACCGGTTGGCGAGCGGTCGCAAACGTTGCAGGTGGTTCAACGCCATGCGGGTGAGTTTATTATCCAAACGGTTGAAGCAGTTCGGTTTGTTCCGCTAGTCAAAGGCGAATTAGCCTGATACGGTTGCCGTACGCTGGTTTTGTTGTCGGGAAGATATGATTTCAATACAACGGTTGTCTGGTACGAACTTGCTGATATTGCTGGCATCAGGCGACGTTTTTTGTCTCTCCGGTTTTACTTATGCGCCAATTGATGAACAAAAGGCGCCTTTCTCGTTCCGACTGACGAACAACATGCCCGATCTCAGCTATGCTGCTAGGGATGTGAGGCACAAATGTCTGAACTGATTACTGAATTTTATAGTTATGGGGGAGTAAGGCGCATGGGATGCCGAATGATTAATTTGCGTCAGATCGCTGCTTGTACGGTTGTTGTCTTAGGCTTGGCCGGATGTTCCAACAATGATTCCAAATCTGCGCCGATCAGCAGCGTCGGCGGAAATACGGGCAGCAGCAGAGGCGGCATACAGTCTGCTTCCCCACAGATAACGAGTTCGGGTCAGTCGGCGGTGGCCACCCGCGACGGCCGTATCGTTTATAACCGCAGTTATGACAACATTCCCAAGGGCAGCTACAGCGGCGGTAATACCTATACCGTTAAACGGGGAGATACCCTGTTTTATATCGCCTGGATTACCGGCAACGACTACCGGGATCTTGCCCAGCGTAATAATATTCCGGAACCCTATAGCCTGAATGTCGGCCAGACGCTGAATCTGGGCAACACCGTGCCGGGCAGCATAAACAATAGCGGTGGCGCGCTGGCGGCAAGGGATGCGACGACGAGCGGCGTGCCCGTTCCGCCTTCCAGTAGCCAAATACAAACTATGCCGGTTGATTCTCAGTCAACGAACGCGTATTCTGATAGCTCGGGTAAACAGAATGTAGGTAAGATGTTACCTACGACAGGGGCGCCAGCGACGGCTCCTGTTACCGCACCAGCGGCTGTTGCCAGCGGCAATACGGCCGCTGTCGGCAGTTGGCGTTGGCCCACCGAAGGGAAAGTCATTGATAGTTTCTCCGCATCCGAAGGGGGAAATAAAGGGATTGATATCGCCGGCTCACGTGGACAATCCATCATAGCTACCGCCAGCGGGCGCGTAGTCTATGCCGGCAACGCTCTGCGAGGTTACGGTAATCTGATAATCATCAAACATAATGATGACTACCTGAGTGCCTACGCCCATAACGAAAATATGCTGGTCCGGGAGCAACAAGAGGTCACGGCGGGGCAGAAAATCGCTACCATGGGTAGCACCGGCACCAGTTCGGTTCGTTTGCATTTTGAAATTCGTTACAAGGGGAAATCCGTAAACCCGCTGCGTTTTCTTCCGCAGCGATAAATCGGGCGGAATATTTCGGTATTCTGCCATGGGATCACGGGTAGGAGCCACTTATGAGCCAAAGCACGCTGAAAGTTAACGAGTTACATGAAGATGCTGATTTCGAAGAGAATGGACTTGATGTTTTTGACGACAAGGCGCTGACGGAGGAAGAAACCAGTGAGATAGCTGAAGAAGAGCTGTTATCACAGGGCGTTCCACAGCGTGTTTTAGATGCAACTCAACTCTATTTGGGAGAGATTGGCTATTCACCTCTTTTAACCGCGGAAGAAGAGGTTTATTTCGCCCGGCGCGCGTTACGCGGTGATATTCCATCACGCCGCCGGATGATTGAGAGCAACCTGCGGCTGGTGGTGAAAATTGCCCGTCGTTACAACAATCGGGGTCTGGCATTGCTGGACCTGATTGAAGAAGGCAATCTTGGTCTGATCCGCGCGGTTGAAAAATTCGATCCGGAAAAAGGATTCCGCTTTTCAACTTACGCCACCTGGTGGATCCGGCAAACGATAGAACGGGCAATCATGAACCAGACCCGAACTATCCGCCTGCCCATCCACATCGTTAAAGAACTGAATGTTTACCTGCGTACGGCACGCGAACTCTCTCATAAACTGGATCATGAGCCGAGCGCGGAAGAAATCGCCGAACAGCTTGATAGACCGGTAGATGACGTCAATCGCATGCTGCGTCTGAATGAGCGCATTACCTCCGTTGATACCCCGCTGGGCGGCGATTCGGAAAAAGCGCTGTTGGATATTCTGGCGGATGAAAAAGACAACGGTCCGGAAAACACCACCCAGGATAACGATATGAAGCAGAATATCGTTAAGTGGCTGTTTGAACTGAACGCCAAGCAGCGTGAAGTGCTGGCCCGGCGTTTTGGTCTGCTGGGATACGAAGCCGCCACATTGGAAGACGTCGGCCGGGAAATCGGCTTAACGCGCGAACGCGTACGGCAGATTCAGGTGGAAGGCTTGCGTCGTTTGCGGGAAATCCTGCAGGTGCAAGGGTTGAATATTGAAGAGTTGTTCCGTGAGTAGCGCAGGCGGTTGGCAGGTCTTGACGGAATAAAAATGGTGGGGAAACCCACCATTTTTTATAAGGGTTAGCGAACGACGTTTGCCAGCAGGAACTCAATGATTTCGCTGGTTTTAATCATCTGCTTTTCACCGCCGCGGCGGTTTTTATATTCAATCTCTTCACCGTCCAGATTGCGATCGCCGATGACGATAGTGTGCGGTACGCCAATCAGCTCCATATCGGCGAACATCACGCCCGGGCGCTCTTTGCGGTCGTCCAGCAGCACTTCGATCCCTTGTGCCCGTAATTGCTGATAGATATCTTCTGCGACTTCCTTCACGCGGAAAGATTTGTGCATATTCATCGGCAAAATGGCCACGTGGAAAGGCGCGATGGCATCCGGCCAGATAATCCCGCGATCGTCATGATTCTGCTCGATGGCGGCGGCCACCACCCGGGTGACGCCGATGCCATAGCAGCCCATCAGCAGGATCTGGTTGCGCCCGTCTTCTCCCTGCACCGTCGCTTTCAGCGCTTCGGAGTATTTGCTGCCCAACTGGAAAATGTGGCCGACTTCAATACCGCGTTTAATTTGCAGCGTGCCTTTGCCGTCCGGACTGATATCGCCTTCCACCACGTTACGAATATCCGCCACCAGCGGCAGCGCGACATCGCGCCCCCAGTTGATGCCGAAGTAGTGTTGGCCGTCGACGTTGGCGCCGGCGCCAAAATCACTCATCGCCGCAACGGTGCGATCGACCACCACGGGAAGCGGTAAATTGACCGGTCCCAGTGAGCCGGGGCCGGCACCCACAATGGCTCGGATCTCTTCTTCGGTGGCGAACGTCAGCGGAGTGGCGACCAGGGCAAGTTTTTCCGCTTTAACTTCATTCAGCTCATGATCGCCGCGTACCAGCAAGGCAACCAGCTTATGGCCGCTTTCCTCCGCCGCCTTTACCAGCAGCGTTTTCACGGTTTTCTCTATGGGGAGCTTGAATTGCTCAACCAGCGCGGCGATGGTTTTGGCGTTCGGCGTATCCACCAGACGCAGTTCTTCCGTCGCTTCGGCGCGTCCCAGCTTGGGCGCGGTGGCTTCCGCCAGTTCAATATTCGCGGCGTAGTCGGAGCCGGTGGAGAAAACAATATCGTCTTCGCCGCTGGCCGCCAGCACCTGGAATTCGTGAGAAGCGTTGCCGCCGATAGAGCCGGTATCCGCCTGAACCGCTCTGAAATCGAGATCCATACGGCTGAAGATCTTACTGTAGGCGGCGTACATCGCATCGTAGGTGACCTGCAATGATTCCTGCGAAGTATGAAAAGAATAGGCATCCTTCATCAGAAACTCGCGGGAACGCATGATGCCGAACCGCGGGCGGACTTCATCACGGAATTTGGTTTGAATCTGGAAGAAATTTAACGGCAGCTGCTTATACGAGCTGATTTCATTACGAATCAAATCGGTAATGACTTCTTCATGCGTGGGACCAAGCACGAACGGGCGTTCGCCGCGATCGACAAAGCGCAGCAGTTCCGGGCCGTATTGTTCCCAGCGACCGCTCTCCACCCACAGATCGGCGGGTTGAACCACCGGCATGGAGACTTCGATGGCGCCGGCGTGGTTCATTTCCTCACGCACGATGGCTTCAACTTTTTTCAGAACCCGTAGGCCCGTCGGCAACCAGATATAAAGGCCGGAGGCCAGTTTGCGGATCATTCCGGCGCGGAGCATCAGCTGATGGCTGATCACTTCCGCATCGGCGGGCGTCTCCTTCAGCGTGGAGAGCAGATATTGACTAGTACGCATGGTGTTTTAACTTCCGTTGGAAACGAAAATGGCATCGGGCTGCGGCGCAGCCGAAAGCATAAAAAAGTGGCTTAGTTTACCAGTGTGGGGCGTTCGTCAAAAGAGAGTCGGCGGAATTAAAAAACGCTTCCGGGTCTTGACCGCCCCTAATCCGTTGTTTCAAGGCATAACACTTCGGTTTGCCGGGCGGATACCCGCCAGCGAACGTTGAATTCCAGCAGCAAAACGGCATATTCCCGCGGGCTGTCTTCTCCCTGGCGATAGGCCGGACGCGGGTCCTGAGCCAACACCTGGGTAACAAAGCGCCGCAGATTGGGATATTTCTTCTGATATCCGGCTAGCTGCTTTTCCGCCAGCGGAGAGAAGGTTACCGCCATTTCGGCCTCTGGCGCCAACTGGGCGAAACCGGCCCGGGCCTGGGGCCGGCTTTCGGCAAAGGGCAGATAAGGCTTGATATCGATCACCGGCGTTCCATCGACCAGATCCAGGCTTCCCAGCTCCAGCGTGACGGAATCTCCCCCGGTGCGGATGGTTTTCAATTCGACCAGCGACATCCCAATCGGATTCGGCCGGAAAGTCGAACGGGTCGCAAAAACGCCCATACGGGCATTCCCGCCTAATCGGGGAGGCCGCACGGTAGGGCGCCAGCCTCCGTCCATGGTTTGATGGAAAACAAACAGGATCCAGATATGGCTGAAGTCAGCGAGTCCGCGTACGCATTCCGCCTGATTGTAGGGTGATAACAGCCGGAGTTCGCCTCCACCATCTTCAATCAGACCCGGCTGCCGCGGAATAGCGAATTTTTCTTTATAAGGCGAGCGGATAATGCCGATCTGATTGAAAACAAATGGGGTCATTGAGAAGACACTCTCAATGCGGTGCCCTGACAGACGGCCTGCCGATAGCAGCCGGCCACGCCGCTGATAACCTGGCATTCATGCAGCAGAACGGCATTGGCTTTTATCTCCGCGGCCCGGTTTTGCATTCTTCTGCGCGCATTGGCGATATTGGGCGGCGCATCCTGGGCGCTTACCTGGCAAGAGGAGCCGGATACTTCCCCCAGATCGCGGAACGGTTTACCAACCAGCTCTTCAGCACTTTTATATAACGCTGCGGGAGCGGGACGCGGGGCTGGCTTGGGTTTGGCAACCGGCTCTACTTTTGATTCGCTGACGGGCTGAGGCTCGGGTGCCGGTGACTTCTGCAACAGGGAACATCCTGTTAGCGACATGGCTAACAGCATAAGAGGTAGAGCACGCATAAAATTTCCTCTGCTTTTTATTTAAAGAGCGGATATTGAAGCAAGCTATTGCACAAATAACAAGACGGGCCGCAGCCCGTCTTAGCGATATACTTTATAAAGAAATAATAACTGGCTTACCAGCCTTTTACCGCGCCGCCGTTAAAGATTTTGTTTGCCGCCTCGTTCACTTCGTCCGACTGATAAGCCTGAACGAATTTTTTCACATTCTCAGCGTCTTTATTATCTTCACGCGCCACCAGCAGATTCACATAAGGAGAATCTTTCTCTTCGACAAATAAACCATCTTTGGTTGGCGTCAGATTAATCTGGCTGGCGTAAGTGGTGTTGATGATAGCCAATGCAATCTGCGCGTCATCCAGCGAGCGCGGCAGCTGCGGCGCTTCCAACTCGACCAGCTTGAGGTTTTTCGGATTTTCGGTCACGTCCAGAACGGTCGGCAGCAGGCCGACATTTTCTTTCAGTTTAATCAGCCCCACTTTCTGCAACAGCAGCAAAGAGCGGCCCAGATTGGTCGGGTCGTTTGGCAGCGCGACCTGATCGCCGTTCTGCAATTCATCCAGTGATTTTATTTTCTTGGAGTAACCGGCGATGGGGTAAACGAAACTGTTGCCCACGGAGACCAGCTTATAACCGCGATCTTTAATTTGCTGATCCAGATAAGGCTTATGCTGGAAAGCATTCAGATCGATATCTCCTTTACTCAGGGCTTCATTAGGCAGCACATAATCGTTAAAGGTGACCAATTCGACGTCCAGACCGTATTTGTCTTTGGCGACCTTTTGCGCCACTTCAGCCACCTGTTGTTCCGCGCCAACGATAACGCCCACTTTAATATGATTCGGGTCTTTCTCTTCCTGACCGCATCCCGCCAGAGCCAGGGCTCCAATCAATGCGCCGATGGTCGCGATGGACCGCAATTTAATAGCCATATCCTTAACCTCTAATTAAAAGTCTTTATGGCATGGGACGATAAGGCCCATGCGTGTTCTCACGCTTACTTATGCGTGACGGCCTTTACTACCCGGTCGCCACAGAATTGGATCAGGTAAACCAGAATAACCAGCAAGATTAGTACCGTATTCATCACCGTGGCGTTATAGCCGATATAACCATACTGATAGCCAATTTGACCCAGTCCCCCGGCGCCAACGGCTCCGCCCATTGCAGAATAGCCTACCAGGGTGATGAGTGTGATGGTCGCGGCATTAATCAGACCCGGCAGCGCTTCCGGCAACAATATTTTTCTGATGATTTGCATCGGGGTTGCGCCCATCGCGCGTGAAGCTTCGATCAGGCCGGTTGGAATTTCCAGCAGGGCGTTTTCCACCATGCGGGCGATAAAGGGCGCCGCGCCAACGGTGAGCGGGACGATTGCCGCCTGCAGGCCGATGGATGTTCCCACGATAACCCGGGTAAAGGGGATCATCCACACCAGTAAAATAATAAAGGGAATGGAGCGGAAAATATTCACCAGGGCCGACAGCCCGCGATAAAGTTTCGGGTTGGCGATAATTTGTCCCGGACGGGTGGTGTATAACAGCACGCCGACCGGCAGCCCCAGAACAAAACCAAAAAAGCCGGAAACCAATGTCATTGCCACGGTTTCCCACACGCCGCGGGCCATTAACCACATCATGGCTTCAGACATAACCTAGCACCTCGATATTTGCATGGTGATCCTTCAGAAATTGTATCGCCGCCGTGGTCTCCGCCTCCCGGCCGTACATTTCCGCCAGCATGATGCCGAATTTAACCCCGCCGGCGTAATCCATCTGCGCGCTGATAATATTGTTATTAACGTTAAAACGCCGGGCGACTTCAGACAGCAGCGGAGCATCGACGGACTGACCGCTGAACTCCATACGCAGCAATGGCACGCTGCCTTCCCGCTGGGTTGGCGTCAGGCGGGCAAGATAGTCGTCGGGGATGTCCAGATGCAGCGTGGACTGGATAAATGTCTGGGCCAGCGGCGTTTTGGGATGGGAGAATAATTGCCCCACTGTGTCCTCTTCAATCAGGCGTCCGCCGCTGATCACCGCAACCCGATCGCAAATTCGTTTTACCACATCCATTTCGTGGGTGATCAGTAGGATGGTCAGATTCAGACGGCGGTTGATATCTTTCAGTAGCGCCAGAATGGAGCGGGTGGTGGCCGGATCCAACGCGCTGGTCGCTTCATCGCATAATAAAACTTTAGGATTACTGGCCAGTGCGCGGGCGATCGCCACCCGCTGCTTTTGCCCGCCGGAAAGGTTGGCGGGGTAGGCGTCATGTTTGTCCGACAAATCGACCAAATCCAGTAATTCATTTACCCGGCGCGTAATTTCCGCCTTGGGGGCGTTATCAAGCTCCAGCGGCAGAGCGATATTGCCAAACACGGTGCGCGAGGCGAGCAGATTAAAATGCTGGAAAATCATGCCAATCTGACGACGCGCCTGCGTTAGCTGACTCTCCGCCAGCTGCGTCAGATCCTGTCCGTCAACCAGTACCCGGCCTTGGGTCGGTCGTTCTAATAAATTGACGCAGCGGATCAGGGTACTTTTGCCGGCGCCCGATGCGCCGATTACGCCGTAGATTTGCCCTGCCGGGACATGAAGACTGACATCCGCCAGTGCGGTAATTGCTTGGCCGTTTTGCTGGAAAATCTTGGTAATATTAGAAAGTTCAATCATATATTTTATTATAAGCGCCTATGGCTGGATAAATCAGATTCTGTTTAATCAGAATATTAGTCGGATGTTAGGGCGGCTAGACGTCCAAGTCAATCGGGATTGTCGCTACCTGGCATTCTCTCGGACGATGAAAACATGCGATACTAAGCGGTAATTTACGCCATCAGGAGCAAAGTAAGTGGCACAGCGTGTTGCAGCAGTTTTTCTCGATCGTGACGGTACGATCAATATCGATCACGGCTACGTCCATGAGATTGATCAATTCCAATTTATTGAGGGCGTCATCGATGCCATGCGCGAACTGAAAAATATGGGGTTCGCATTAGTGGTGGTGACCAATCAATCGGGCATTGCCCGCGGCAAGTTTACCGAAGAGCAGTTTATGCAACTGACTGAATGGATGGATTGGTCTTTGGCCGATCGCGGCGTGGATTTGGACGGTATCTATTTTTGTCCGCATCATCCTGAACAAGGGAATGAGGAGTATCGCCAGGTTTGCGACTGCCGCAAACCGCAACCGGGAATGCTGGTTTCCGCCCAGCGCCATCTGAATATCGATATGGCTGCCTCCTATATGGTTGGTGATAAGGCTGAAGATATGCAGGCGGCGATTGCCGCAGGGGTGGGAACAAAGGTTCTGGTTCGTACCGGAAAGCCGATCACCGAGCTGGGTGAATCTCTGGCCGACGGCGTCATCAATAGCCTTGCGGATCTGCCTCAGTGGATAAAAACGCGCATTTAATCGGCCAGATGGCTGAAAGTTGCGCAACCGGAAGAAAGTTCAAGATATTTGCTTGCGCTTCTGAATCTGCCCCCTATAATGCGCCTCCATCGACACGGCGCTGCGAACGCAAACCGGGTCGATAAGCAAGAGGAAAACGCTTAAAATAAGCATTGAC